>JBEKWK010000121.1:0-11930 GCA_049513175.1 FCB group bacterium | reverse complement strand
CCAAGGAATCTTTATCTGTAATGGTAAACTTTCGTCTCTTAAAGGGACGTACATTATAATTTTCCCCCTTAATTATATATCTAACGTACCCTGTCTATCCAAGATTGTGCAAAACCTAATTTTAATGCTTCCGATTCAGCGTCTTCTCTTGTATCAAATGGTCCGAATCTCACACGATACCAAATTTTATCTCTAATCCTCTGTGTACTGAGGAAAGCATTTGTAACATTTTTATTCTTTAAACGCATCAACCATTCTTCTGCATCTTCTTTCGACAAAGAAGTATAAATCTGCACGGCAAACTGAGCCTGCTTAGATTGAAGAAACGTGCTTAAACCCTGTTTAGTGTGAAATGAATAGGGTTTTTCGATGCTTTCCGTTTTAGATACAGATGCATATTGCGGCTTAGGTTTTTTAGCCTGCAATGACTTTTCAAAAGCATGAATAGGTTTTGGTTTTATTATTTTCTTTTCTATTTTAATTACAGGCTTTTCTATTTCTTTTGTAATAGCTAGATTTGTTTTAGCTTCTGTTACAGGCTGTTGTGGCGGAGGCGTAATTACCCTTGGTTGAGCAATTACCGGTTTTGCAGGTTTTTCAATTTTTGAAACCGGTTTTTCTATTGTTTCTTTTTTTTCTGCTATAGATTTAAACATAGGTTTTAAGTAAAATTGGTATGTCGAAAAACCGATTGCACCGAGTATCAATACTGCCGCAGTTGAAACACCCCAAATCCACCACGGGATAATTGTGTGACTTTTATCTTTCTCTTCCTCTTTTTTGATTACTTTTTCTTTGACAGGTTTTTCCTTTTTTGGTTTTTTCTTTTCAGAGGGTAAAATTATTGGTACAACATTTACTGCATTTTCTTCTGTTAGTATTTCGGATTCATTTGGAATTGGTTGCTGTCCAAAGGTTGAAGGACGTTCAGCCTGAATTTTACTTATGTCTATAAATTCTGTTTGTGAAACGTCTTCAACTGGCTTAAAATCCTGCAATTTTGCGTTTAACTCATCTGATGAAAGTTCCATTGCCGGAACTATAAGTATTTCATTTGACGATTCTGCTTTTTCTCTTCGGTCGGATGTCCTGTCTAATTCCGATTTGAGCATTTGAGATAAATCATCGTCAACAATGATTCCTGAAATATCTAAATTAGAATCATAAAGTGCATCCAAATTTAATCCATCGGCATTTATATCAGTTGTTACAGGTTCCTCATCTACAATATCCAAATTCTCTGATAGAGTTGTCATACCCTCATCAGAAGCTTCTACCAATGGTTGTGTTATTTCAGTTTCAACCGGTATTTCTTCTTTTTCTTCAAAAGCCGGATGTTCTGCGGTTTCAGGAATTGTTTCATTTTTGGAAATATCTTCGGGTTCCTCACGTAAATCTTTTATGGAAGAATTATCTGCTGAATGTGTTTGTTCAGTATTTACATTTTTTTCCGGTTTTTCATCCTGAATGATTGGTTCTTCTATAGTTGATTGTTTCTCTGGTTCTTTTGTTATAAATTCAGGGAGATTGCCGGGATACTCATCTTCTTCCCTTAGCATAAATGTTTCATCATCAGGGTCTCCGGGTTTGAAGCCTCCTGATAATTCTTCATCGCGAAGCATATTTTCATCAATGTTTGCCATAATAAAGTCAAGCTAAAATTGCCACAAAACACCACCCGATAAATATAATCCCCTTTCTTTATATCCATTCCATACGAACATGTTGCTATTCAATAAATTTTCAAAGTCTGCAAATATTTTCAAATTGTTTTTAAACCAATAATCAACTTTAAATTTCAAATTAAATGAACTTGGCAATTTATTATTATTAGCCAAATCAGTAAATCTTTCACTTATATAAACCATACCAATTTGTGTGCCAAAACTGTCATCCCATTTTCTGTTATAATCAATCGCTAAATTTAATGGCGAAGTGTAGGGCTGAATCTTACCGGAACTACTAATCGAAGAATGATTGATTGTGATATTTGCCGTAAAATTATCCTGCCGCGTCAGCTTAAGAACCCCTTCGACTATACCTTCTATTGTATTAACTTTCGCATAATTAATTCCGAAAACTGCAGAATCAGAATTTATAAAAATGGGTGTCCTGTTTGTTGAAGCGAAATGAACTCCTCCGGATAAAGATATATCTTCATCAGGATGAAAATAAATCATTGCCCTTATTGAAGGTAAATTATAAGCATAATCAATCACTGCACGGCTGTCTAAGTAAGGATTCAGAGCAATCAAATCATAGAAAGAATTTTCGACGAGTCCGCTTGAAATATTTCCTTTAATCGTAAATAAATTGTTCAATCTGTATTCCATGTCTCCGGAAAGCAGTAAACCGCCTCTCCATAAATCTAATGAATTTTTATACCCCTGGAATCCAAAAGCAATTTTGAAACTAAAATCATTTAAAATAAAATTGGAAAATACATCAGCCTGTAATAAATAAATTCCATCACCTCTTAGGGACTGGAGGTCAATAGAACCTTCGCTTCCAATATTAAAATCTTGTCCTTCGCTTTTAATATTCAGAAAAGCATTGATTCCGTTATCAAATGCTTTCAAAGAGTCCTGTGACAATTGTAATGTCTTTAATCCGAATCCGGTTGAAAAAATCAAACCTTCAAAACTGCCGTCAGTTACTAAATTTAAATTGCAATTCATTAAATTTCTGTTAGGTCCGTTTTGAACAGCATATAGATTATAATTTTTATTTTGAAATGATAAATTTGTCCTCGTCTTACTTCCTCCGAAGATTAGAAATTTTTCATCTGCGTTATAATCGGCATAAAGGTCAAGATATATATTCCTATAATTTGCATTTTCAACAGGACCGTTTGTGTAATCTGTCCCTGCAAAACCAAAGATATCGTACCCATCTGCAAGCAATTCATAACCTCCCTTTACCATTGCCGTTGTATATCTTCCGAATTGTCCTGTAAGAAATCCTTTATTATACTTTTGAAATAAAATTCTGTCAGGCATTTGTTCGACCGGCAGCATCAAAGGTAATTTCTTCTCCAAAGTATTAATGGAATCCAATTCATATTTACCAAGCGATTTCGGTTTATCCGGGAATTGTTTTATACCCGAACGTACATTTAACTGCTCTTTGCCTTCAATAATGAAATTGGGAAGTTCAAGGGGTTTTGCTGCAGATTCTTTCTCCTGGGCAAAAATATTATTTGTCCAAATGTAAGAAATTAAAATGATGATAATTAGAATTTTCTGGTTCATAAAATTTATTTCCCTAACCTTTTTAACCTGCTTTTAGCCGTCTTACCAAAATCATCATCGGGTCTTAATGATTCAAGTGTTCTGTATATTTCTGTTGCACCGTCATTGTTTCCGGTCTGTTCATAGCACTCACCGAGGTTAAGCAATGAACGCGAAAACCAATCTTCATTTCCGGCAAATTTTTCTTTTACTATAGAAAATGCAGCTATTGCTTTTTCATAATTTTTCGCCTGCATCCACATCTCACCTATACGAAATTCGGCTTCGGATGCGAGGAGAGGGTTTTCCATTTTCTGAGCCAATAATTCAAATTCCATTCTTGCCGAATCATTCAAACCTTTACCTTTGTAATACATTGCAACCTGGTAGCGGCTCTGGTCTGCAAAATCAATATCTGGATATTTGTCTGCAACTTCAAGAAATAATGAAATTGCTTTTGTCGTATCACCTATTGCATAATGTAGTAATGCCCTCTCAAAGCCTGCCTGTGCCGAAGTTTGATTTTCAGGATACGTTTTCTGTAATAATTTAAAAATTGAATCTGCCTGGCGCACATTACCGGTTTGCTTTTTTAATAATCCAAGTTCGAGCATTGATAATGGAGCGAAATCACTTTTAGGGTATTTTTTCTGAATGGCATTAAAAGATTGTTCGGCTTTATCGGCATCATTAGTCTGTATATAGCTTTTACCCATCCAGTACATTGCTTCGGCATCTTTCTGGCTGTCAGGATGATTCTTAATGAAGTTCTGGTATTCTGAGATTGCATCAGAATAATTTTTACCGGAATAAAACATCTCGGCTTTTTTAAATTTAAATTCTTCAGCTAATGGTGAACCCGGATTCGATTCTACGAAAGTGTCCGCAAGCTTCATTGCTTCATCTTTCCTGTCAAGTGCAATAAGGCAGTACTGCAAACTTCTCATTGCCTCTGAAGCGAGAGGATTGCTCGGATAAGATTCTACGACTGTTTTATAAGATGGTATTGCCGCATCAAAATTTCCCATATTATAATAAGCATCACCGATAGCATAATAAGCACGTACAACAAGGCTTGACTGCGAGTACGCCTGTATGAGATATTTAAAATTATCTATTGCTTCATTATAGTGTCCCTGCTGAAATCTAATCCAACCGATAAGATAAAGAGCATAGGGAGCATAAGATGATGATGGATACTTCCTAACAAAATTCAATAAATTTGTTATTGCTTCTTCATAAGATTGCAGCCTGTATAAAGCATGGCACATCTGATAAGCACTGTATTGTCCTTCTTCAGTATTCGGATAGCGTTGGGCAGCTTTCTGATAAGCATCTGCCGCTTTCCTGAAGTTTTTTGTAATGTAATATCCGTCTCCCTGTCTTGTAAGAACTTCGAGTGCATATTTTGAATCAGGAAATTCAGTAATCATTTTATCGAATGTTGACGATGATTTTGTAAAATTTTTAACCCTGAAATAAGACCATCCCAGACCATATAGAGCCTCTTCTTTTCTCTGACTGTTTGGATACATTTCGAGAAGATTCTGGTAAGTCTCAGACGAATTTTTCAGCATATCGGAACGGTAGTAAGCTTCGCCAAGCCAGAAAAGAGCTTCATCTCCACGATTATCGCTTCTGTTCTCGGCGATAAAAGAAAGAAACGATGGGATTGCTTCTGCATTTCGGTGGCTTTTGACTAAAGCAATACCCTGCTTTAATCTGGATTCTGCAAGATAATAATCTTTGTTAGCCAAAAATATTGAGGAACTTTTCAGAGTTATCTGTTCTGCCGTTTTAAATTCTGTAACGGCTTTGTCCCACAATCCCAGTTCCATATATGTAGCACCCAGCAGGATGTGTATTCTGACTGAAGCTGTTGCATCATTTGATTCTCTGTCGGCTTTTTCCAGTATTCTTCGAGCCTCGTCAAAATCTCCGGCTTCATAATAAATTTGTCCCAATTCAATAAGTACCTGCGGCAGGTAAGCAAAAGAAGGCTGTACCGAAAGAGCTGTCATATCTTTTTTAGCCTGGTCAATATTTCCGCTTCTCTTGAGTGCGACAGTTCTGTATAATTGTGCTGTCGATTTTACTGAAGGGTCTGAAGCATCAGCACTTTTAATAACCTGGTCATAATATTTAATTGCTTCGAGATTCTGATTTTTATTTAGTAATGCCCATGCGAGTCCCAGCCTGGAATAGTTAAGCAATGGAGATTGTGAATAAGTGCCTAAAAATCCTTTAAACACATCAATGGCTTTGTCGAAATTCAATGCTTCATTATAAGCTTCACCGCGGAGATATTGAAGATTCTCATTTGCATTATCGGAGTATGTTTGAGGTTCATAAAGCATACCGATAGAATCTTTAGCATTAATATGCTGGAGTTTTATATCGGCGTTTTCTATTGAGGATATTGCAGAAGCCGCTTGCCGGAGTATTAATTTGTTATTTGCATCTCTTATTCTGGAAGCAATAAAACTGTTGGAATAAGGATATTTTTTTGCAATTGTAGTATAATAGCTGACAGCAGCTTCGTATTGTTTATTAATTTCCTTGCTCATTCCTAATGCGAAAAGAGCATCGTCGGCATATTCATAATTCGGATATTTTTGGAAACATTCAACATAAAAGGGTTCAGCTTCCTGGTACTTTCCTTGCTGTACTAATGAAGTAGCACGCCAGAAAAGAGCCTTGTGAGCATATTCCAGGTATGTACTATCATTTCTATCTTGAGCTTCTTTTTCTGCAATTCTTTTGGCTTCTACAAATAAATTTCCTGCCGTGCTGTAATCTTTTTTATCAAAATAAAAATATGCTCTCATTATTGCTGCATGGGCTATGAGAGGTGAATTCGGACGTTCGAAAAGAAAATCTTTTAACCTGTTATCTGCTAATTTTAAATTTCCTGTGGTATAGTCAATGTTTGCCTGAAGAAGTTCTGCCTTGTCTTTTGAAGGATTATCAGGAAAATTCTTTATTGATTGTATTAATTCTTTTTCAGCAAGACGAACTATACCATGGTCGAAATCAGAGGAACTTGTTTGGAATTCAGCTATTCCATAATTATATAAAGGTTCAACAATCTGACACTGCAATTCAATAAAAATTCCAGCCAGGAATAAAATTGAAAAAGTTAAGAATTTTGCTCGTATTCTCATAATTTTAAATGAATTCTATTCTTAATTATCATCCCAAATTAAGAAAAATTAAATCATTTTTATTTTTTTGAAACATGCTGCCATTAAAATTACGAAAATCTATAAGGAAATTCTAATATATTAATAATATTTCATTTTTATATTACTCTATCTGTGTATTTAATTACACACAATTTTATAATTACACAAAAAAATTACACAGTATTAATATTTTTCTATTTAATAATTCATCACATTTTATCTAAAAAAGAATTATAAGGGCAAAAAAATTTCAGTTTAGAAATATTAAGGATTAATGAATTTATTTTAATGACAAATTGGCAGGCAAAGACATGAAGTCATAAATTGTGGCAGACTCAAAAAAAAAGCCCGCAATAAATACGGGCTAATTTTATAAGTCAATGATTCTTAATTAGTTTTCACTAATAGAAGAATATAAAATTTTCAATCGTTTGCGTAAATGCAACACTGCATAACGTTTACGTGCTAATAAAGTATTTATATTGACTCCTGTTTCCTCAGCCATTTCGCGAAATGAAATACCTTCAAATTCATTTTTTTCAAACACTTCACGTTGTTCCGGCGGTAACTCGTCTAAACCGTGTTGAACCGATTCCCATATAGTTTTACGCATCAAATCAGTTTCAGGGCTTGTGGAATAATCACCTAAAAAGTTTTCGAATGTATCTACACCGTCATCACTATGGCTTGGTGTCTGCATATCTGAAAAGGTTTCAGCACGCTTTTTTCTGTAAGAGTCAATAATCCTGTTACGAACAGCAGTAAAAACCCATGAAGCAATATTTTCAATAGGCTTTTGTACATGCTTGGATGCTGCTAAAACGTTGGTAAATACGTCTTGTAATATATCCTCTGCTTCTTCCTGGCTGCGCACACGCTGACGGATGAAGCCCAGAAATTTCTTTCTGTCTGTCTTGAATAAATTTTCGATCTGCACTGCTAAATCCATATTACTTCTCCTTCTTGAAGATTTATGATTAAAACTATTTAATAATAAACTTTGCTCAAAATAACTCAATGTTTTATTTTTTACATATGTTTTCATAACATATCAAAAATAATATCATTGCTTAAAAACGGCTCTGACAGCCATGTTATTTAATAAATCAAGTAGCAAAGACTACATAAAACTCCATTAAATAGTAAAATCAAAAACCCCAAAAATTTATATGTTTTAAAAAATTGTCACTCTTTATATCTATAATAACACATGAAACGGAAAAAAGTCTCACAAAAACTGAAAATAATTTAAAATATTTAATTTTTTAGTTACAACTAACTGCAATTTAAGGTTTTTTAAAATATCTTGCAAGTAATTTTTTAAAAAAATTTATATTCTGCCAAAATGTACCACAATATTTTCCTATTTCAACATAGGAATTTTTATGCCAAATTTTTTAGAATTGCTGATTGCTCTTTCATATCCTGCATCAGTATGCCTGATAATTCCGGTCATCGGGTCAAAAGTGAGGACTCTTTTCAACCTGTTTTCGGAATCTTCAGTACCATCGGCTACAATTACAGCCCCTGCGTGGAGAGATAATCCCATACCGACACCGCCGCCATGATGAAAAGAAACCCATGAAGCACCCCCGATTGCATTCAAAGCAAAATTGAAGTACACCCAATCTGCGATAGCATCGGAGCCGTCTTTCATACTTTCGGTTTCCCTGTAAGGCGATGCAACAGAACCGCAATCGAGATGGTCTCTTCCAATTACAATAGGTGCTTTGACTTGTCCGGTTCTTACTAATTCATTAAATAACAGACCTGCTTTCATCCTATCTCCATAACCCAGCCAGCAGATTCTTGCAGGCAATGCCTGGAATTTGACATGCTCCTGAGCCTGTTTAATCCAGCGATGCAGTGCTTTGTCTTCAGGGAATAAATCCATTATTGCCTCATCAGTTTTAGCCGGATAAAGCAACCCATCTGAAAGGTCCTTTACCGTCGCAAAACAGTGGTCTGATATATGCCGGAACAAAACCCGGGAAATCAAATGCATTTTGTATGCCGCCAAATTCTTTTGCAATTCCTCTTATATTGTTTCCATAATCGAATACAATCGAACCCCTGTTTTTAAATTCAAGCATTGCTTTTACATGTACGGCAATAGATTTGTAAGCTTCCTCCAAATATTTTTCTGAGTTATCAATTCTAAGTTTATCAGCTTCTTCTTTTGAATATCCTGCCGGATAATAACCGTTCAAGGGGTCATGTGCGGCAGTCTGGTCTGTTACAACATCGGGTATTATATTTCTTCTAATAAGTTCCGGAAGTATTTCTGCAGTATTACCGACAAGACCTACAGAAACTGCAGTTTTATTTTTAACATTTTCGTTGATAATCTTCAACCCTTCATCTAAAGAGAAAGCTTTCTTTTGACAATAGCCATCATGAATACGCTTGTCAATTCTTTTTTCATCTATTTCTACAGTTAAAGATGCTGCACCTGTAAATGTAGCCGCAAGTGGCTGGGCTCCTCCCATTCCTCCCATTCCCCCTGTTAATAAAAATCTACCGGACAAATCTCCGCCGAAATGCTGCCTGGCAAGCTCTGCAAATGTTTCATAAGTTCCCTGGAGAATTCCCTGTGTTCCGATATATATCCAGCTTCCGGCAGTCATCTGCCCGAACATAATTAAACCCATTTTGTCTAATCTTCTGAATTCGTCCCATGTTGCCCACTTTGGGACCAAATTTGAATTAGCGATAATCACTCTCGGAGCCATGGGGAATGTCGGAACTACGCCCACAGGCTTGCCTGATTGAATTAATAATGTTTCATCCGGCTCAAGAATTTTCAATGATTCTATAATTGCATCATAACATTCCCAGTTGCGTGCCGCTTTTCCGTATCCTCCATAGATAATCAATTCTTCAGGTTTTTCGGCATTCTCCGGGTCAAGATTATGTTGAATCATTCTGTATGCGGCTTCAATCTGCCAATTTTTGCATGTAAGCTCCGTACCACGCGGAACCTTTACAGTTCTCATTTTATCACCTTAAATATAATTATTTATCAGAATATTTTTCAAAAATTTCTCTCGTTAATTCCCAATCATAAATACCAGTATCATGTCCGTCTCCCCATACCGCCTTCAGAGCATAATTGCCAATAAGTTTCAGTTCTTTTATCTCATACTTTCCTTGAACGAACGTTTTCAAAAGAGGGAATGCGAATTTTTTTTCTTTAACTTTATCTTCTTTACATTGGGCGCAGGGACATTCATCCCGGAATTTTTCCAGCGATATTGTAGATTTAAAACCATCAGCCCATTCGGCTGAAAGTTCGTTTGGTTCTACTTTTGATATTGATATCGGTTTTAGAGTTGACATTAAATCAATCTTTTTAAAAAATTATTAATATAGATTTTAAATTTACGATTTTTTTAAATAATAATAAATTGAGGAATTAAATTTTATCTTTCAATTATGAATTTACAAATCCTATCAAAACCATCTCCTTGTTTTTTAACAATGTAAGTTCCATTAGATAAATTTTCAATATTTATCCTAATGGAATTCTGTTTATACATATTATTGTAGTCGAATGATTCGATTTTCATTCCTTCTGTATTAAATATTTCTATTTTTAAACATTCCGGAAAAACTTTATTCGATGATAAAATCAACTCGGATTTTGCGGGGTTAGGATAAGCTAAAATTTCCTGCGATTGTTCAGGAAATTTTTCGGAAACATGAGTAGGCTCATTAGTGCAAAGTTGATTCAATGCACGAGTACAATAATAAGGAGTATAATTCAGAGAATCTGCAAGATGAAGATACTTTGTAATCTTAGCCGGGTCAGTTAAATATTCTATAGAGAAGACAGGGACATCATAGAGCTTATATTCGGTTAATTGTAAGACATCGTATGAATCATATTTAAAATTATTATCATTTTCTAAATTTCCACCGAAAAATATGTCTTCAACACCTACACCATTGATTGTCTGAAGATAGGTATCTACTAAATCAAATGAAACATTCTCACTGTTAATTATATCCTCACCATTTTGCGGGACTAAGTAAAATTCCAAATTTTTATTTTTGCTTTTTACATGATTCCGAATATTAATTATAAATTGAATCATCAAGCTATCAGCAGGCACATTCTGTATATCATAATACATCCAATAATAATAATTCTCAATTCCTTTCATATATATCCCGTCAAATCCCTGCTGAATGATTTTATCAATATATCCGTAGATAATTGTCTGCCATTGTGGAGACCAGTATTGCACTATATAATTTCCGGGGTTTAATATATCTTCATCACCAAGCCAAACAGGGGGATTATTATCCCAGGAACTTTGCCAATAGTAACGGTAATTTTCTGTTTCACCGATTGAGATATATGCGAGAACTTTTTTCCCGCTGTTTTTAATTTGAGCAATTTGAGAAGATGAAATTTTTTTGATATCTGTTCCATCGGCTGAATAATCTATAACGACAAGCTGAAACGAAGTACCGCTTGCAATCTCGTTTATATTAATATTTTGAAGTTGGTATGCCCAGCGTTTAATATTTGTAAGAGAATCAGTCTGACAAAATAAATTGTTAGTAATTATAAATATAATAATAATGAAAATTAACTTTTTCATATTAAATCCCTTAATATTTTTTCCTGATACAAAGACCTAAAGCCATGTTAGGTTTTTTCAATAAATTTTATTACTTTGAAAAATTAAAATATTCTTTTATTAAGTAATATACAACAATTGCTATTTATTAGAACTATTTTATGTGAACTAAGTTTAATTATTTTTCAATATTTGCAAAAAATATTTATTCTACATTTATAAATCGAAGGAGTAAAATAATGGGACACAAAGAACATAAGGAGCACAAAGAAATTAAAGAGCATAAAGAACACAGTGAAAATAATGAACACAATGAAAAAAAACAAATCGAAAAGTTCAATAAAAAAGGTTTTATAAGTAATGATTTTTATGTTAGGGAAATTGAAAGACTTCAACTTGAGTTGGTAAAGCTTCAATACTGGGTCAAGAAAAAAGGTCTGCGGATGATTATCATTTTTGAAGGAAGAGATGCTGCTGGAAAGGGCGGAGTAATCAAGCGGATTACAGAGCCAATGAATCCCCGCGGCTGTAAGGTTGTAGCTCTCGATAAGCCTTCGGACAGGGAAAAGACTGAATGGTACTTCCAACGTTATGTTACTCATTTGCCTTCTGCAGGAGAAATTATTATATTCGACAGAAGCTGGTACAATCGTGGTGGCGTCGAACATGTCATGGGGTTTTGTACAAATGATGAATATGAAGAATTTTTGCGTTCTTGTCCTGAATTCGAAAAAATGTTGATTCGTTCGGGTATAATATTACTTAAATATTGGTTTTCCGTAAGTGATGAAGAACAGGAAAAACGCTTCCGCGATAGAGCTACAGACCCTGCTAAGCGATGGAAGCTCTCTCCGATGGATTTGGAATCATGGAATAAATGGGTAGAGTTTTCAAAGGCTAAAGATGAATTATTTAAATATACCGAT
>JBEKWK010000120.1:0-8379 GCA_049513175.1 FCB group bacterium | reverse complement strand
GTTCGGAGTGCAAACACAGATGTTCGTTAAAGAGTGAGCAGTTAGCAGTTGTGTAAAAAAAATTAAGAATTAAAAATTAAGAATTAAAAATTAAGAATTAAAAATTGCGGTAAAATAATTTTAGAAAAAAAAATTGCGAAACTTTGCGATTAACTCTGCATCTTTTGCGGTTAAATGTTTTTTTAGAAATCCTAATGAAAAATTTGTTTATAAAATGAAAAAAAAATCATATTTTAATAAAAAAATTATTATCTTAATGTTAAGTGATTTTATAAAATTGAATTAGGGAAAAAATGGCTTGGTTTACACGCTCCAAAACGAATATACTTGAAAACGAGATAAAGGAAATGCCAGACGGGCTTTGGACTAAATGCCCGACTTGTGCAGAAGTGGTTTTCAAGAAACAATTGGAAGATAATTTCTTTTGCTGTTCCAATTGCGGTTACCATTTCCGAATCGGAGGCGATGAATATATAAGCATTATTTTAGATGAAAACAGTTTTGTCGAAACCAATACCAATCTTCGTTCCGCAGACCCATTAAATTTCGTGGACAGTAAGGCTTACACATTAAGAGTATTGGAAAACCATAAAAAAACGGAAGTCAATGACGCCTTAACTACAGGCTATGGAACAGTTAACGGCAAACCTGTATCCTTCGGTTGCATGAATTTTAATTTCATCGGCGGTAGTATGGGTTCTGTAGTAGGAGAGAAATTTTTCAGGTTAACAAGATATGCTATCGAAAACAAAATACCTCTAATCGTAGTCAGTGCTACCGGCGGAGCAAGAATGCAGGAAGCCGCCTTATCCTTAATGCAAATGGCAAAAACAAGTGCCGTTCTTGCTGACCTGGCTGAAGCAAAACTGCCCTTTATTTCAGTTCTGACCGACCCAACAACCGGTGGTGTAAGTGCATCATACGGAATGTTGGGAGATGTAATAATTGCAGAACCGGGAGCATTGATTGGTTTTGCAGGACCCAGGGTTATCGAACAGACTATAAAAAAGAAACTGCCGGCGGGATTCCAACGTGCCGAGTTTGTTATGGAACACGGCTTTGTTGATATTATTGTCAAAAGGCAGGAATTAAAGGAAACACTATCAAAAATATTAAATTGGTTTTAACGTAATTAAAATTCAGTTGTTAGTTGTTGGTTGTCAGTTGTTGGAAAATCAAAATTCGTAATTAGTAATTTTTAATTTGTAATTAGTAATTAAAAAAACGGGGGTCAAAATATATTTACTTTAATAAAAATTATTTAACTTAAAATTAACAGGTCTAAAATATGTTCGTTAAATACAGAGTAATATTTATTTTGATTTTTATGAGTTCACAGATTATGTTTGCCAATGATGCCGACATTTCCACCCCTTTTAAATATAAAAATTTGAGTTCTCTATTCTTTTTCTCAACAGGCTGGGTATTCGGTTCTGCATCGCCGTCGTTTTTCAATGATTATAATAAACTATTTATTATAAATAATAATGATAATAGCATTTCAAATTCTAATAAGGATTTTAAAACCACTCCGGAATTAAGTATTGGATTAAAATTTCAGTTATTGCAAAATTACAGATTCGGTATATTAATTGATTATGTCAAAGCTTACCTGAATGAAGGTATATATCAATCATATAAATCTTATGGTATTGACCAAAGCAGAAACCTGAACGAGGATATATCCGTAAACTCTTTTCCTATACTTTTAACTGCTGAATATATCCCGTTTGACACTCAATTCAGAATATACTATGGCATTGGTTTGGGAGTAGTTTGGAGTTCCACGGACTGGGATGAATTTGTATCATCTACAAATGAATATGAGCAACGCACGGGTGGTCAGCTTGTACTTAAAAATACGATTTATCCTTCTTTCAGAATTTATGCGGGAACAGAATTGGGATTTGATAAAACTTCGAGCAGGGCATTTTTAGGAAGTTTTATAATTGAAGCGGGGTACACTTTTATTGCAAGATATATTAATATGTTTTCCGAAATAGCAAACCAGTTTGACCCGAAACTAAGTAATGGGAGTACCTCCTATTCAGTATTTCCGGGATTCATAGGATTAAATTTTGGAATTACTTTCAACGTGCAAAATATTTAAAGAATATTATGATAATCCATAGTAAAGAAAATTTATTAAAATATAAAAAAATGCTATTCGAAAAAAAATAAGAAATTAAACCCACAATCGTGGGATTTTCAAATGTTATAAATTAGATTGAGTGAGGTTTATATGAGAACAAACGTAACATTCAGACACTTTAAGTCTAATCCTGAATTGCACGATGCCGCCATGGAAGCGGCAGAAAAATTTGAAAAATTTCATCCTGGAATTATAAGTACGGATACAATTTTTACAAATGACACAGATAAGATAGTGGAATTCAATGTTAAAATTCAGGGTCAAAATATTGTTGCAAAGGAAAATTCAGATGATTTTGTAAAAAGCTTGAACGAAGCCTCAGATAAAATTATTCGTCAACTAAAGAAGGTCAAATCAAAAATCACAAATCACATATAATTTTTAGCAAAAAAGGGGATTTTCTAATCCCCTTTTTGCAAATATGACTAAAAAGAACTAATTTTAATTAATGGAAACTTTAGGAAATAAATTAAAAACTAAAAGAGAGAAATTAAACCTGTCTTTGAAAGATGTGAGCGAGAAAATTAAAATCAGACCTCATATACTTCAATCTTTCGAAGAAGATGATTTCTCTGTACTGCCTTTAGTGTATTCTAGGTCTTCCGTAAAAAATTATGCAAATTTTTTAAAGATTTCAGACAAGGATTTTAATGAACTTTTACCTGAAGTTTTCAATTCCCTAAATCAAAATATACCTGCTCCTCAGCCTAATTTAACAGCAAGGATAGAAACCAATTTTAAAAAATCTATTCTGAATAAAGAAAATTTATACAACAAACGAAACATTATCAATTATCTAATATATATAGGAATAGGACTAACATTATTTGTTTTCGTTTACTTCATTTTTTTCGACCAATCATCGGGAAGCCCTTATGGAAAAAGTGAAAAGAGTCAATCCGATACGGCAGTCATCGCAGAAAAAAGTAAAGGGCTTTTATCTTTTTTCGACAAGCCTGATAGTGTCATTCTCGAAGCGAGAGCAATTGACACTTCCTGGTTGAGAATTGATGTTGACGGAAAATTAAGCGAAGTCGTTCATATGGCACCAAACCTTACGAAACGCTGGTCTGCAGAAAATTATTTTTTGCTTACTATCGGTAATGTTGGCTCGATAGAATTTAAAAGGAACGGCACTCTTCTTAAACCATTTGGTACAAAAGGAAGCGTAGTAAGAAATGTAAAAATAACAAAAGATGATATTATTAATTCATCTCTCCCATGGAGTGATGCCGATTCAGGAAAAATGAGAAGAAGAGTAGTAGTCAAGAAAGAGCCTCCCGAAGAACCGCCTAAACTTTTACCTTCAAATATTGAACCTTATCGCCCATTCGACAAAAAAGATAAGAAATAACCAGGAGAATAAACAAAATCAAAAATAGTTTTAAATTCCGCTTCTAATAATATCGTGTACTCTAATCACACCAATACATTTCTTCTTACTGTCAACAACTGCAAGGACGCTAATTTGGCTCTCACGGTTTTCCATCATAGATAAAGCCTCAGCTAAATAAATATCTTGTGAAATGCCAATCGGATTTGCATTCATCACATCTTCTACCTTCAATCCACGTGTACTTTCAAACTTCTGGAAAATTCTTCTAACATCACCATCTGTAATAATGCCTTTCAAATTGAGATTTTTATCTACCACAAAAACACAACCCAATCTTTTATTTGTTATCTCAATTAATGCATCCCTGAAAGTTGCTCCCTTGGTTACCATAGGTATAGATTCCTTTCTGTGCATTACATCCTTAACTTGTAAAGATAGATTTCTACCTATTTGTCCGAGTGGATGATTCCTGGAAAAATCATTTAATGTAATATTTTTATATTTAGCACAGCATACAGCTAAAGCATCTCCTATAGCCATTGCTACAGTTGTACTTGTTGTAGGAGCAATATTAAACGGACAAGCTTCTTTCTTTATAGAAGCATCCAATACGTAATCAGCCGCACTTGCAAGATATGAATTTGTATTGCCGACTATTGCGATGAGCTTTAATTTTTTACTCTTTAAAAATGGTACTAACCTAACTATATCATCAGTACTACCGCTTTTAGAAAGTAAAATTGCAATATCGCCGGTCTCTGCTAATCCAATATCTCCATGCAATGCTTCGACCGGATGCAGAAAAAGAGAAGTAAATCCATAACTTGTCAGCGTAGCGGCAATTTTTTTTGCAATAATCCCCGATTTACCGACTCCCGAAACAAATATTTTTTTGGAACTACATATTAATGAAACAGATTTATTAAAATCTGTTCCTAATTTTCCCTGTGTTTCTTTTAATGATGAAATAGCATTATCAAAAACAAGACATGCTTCTATCAAAATATTTTCTTTACTGAATGGCATATAATTTATCCGGTAAAATATATATTAATGTTTAATCATAAAATAAAGAATTTATTATCCCGGGGGCCATTTTAATATTCTACCGCCCAACAAATGACAATGAATATGAAATATAGTTTGACCGGCTCCTTCGTTGCAATTAAATACGATACGGTATCCTTTTTCATTAACTCCTTTTTCTTCAGCTATTTTTTTTGCGGTTAAAATTAACTTTCCTAATAATTCGGCATCATTAATTTCAGCATCATTAATTGTAGGTATAGGCTTTTTAGGAATAATAAGAATATGTACGGGAGCTTGAGGATTTATATCGTTAAATGCAATAATCTCATCATCTTCATAAATTATATCAGCAGGTATTTCCCGATTTATAATTTTAGTAAAAATTGACTCAGCCATAATTAATTTCTAATTTTGAATAATCACTTTAAAAAATAGCCCCCTGTTCTTTTAGAGCAGAGGGCTATTATTATTATGAATTACAGTAAGATATTATCTTACGAATGACATTTTTCCTGTTAAGGTTTCATCGCCGGCAATTAATCTGTAAATATATGTGCCGTCAGAAACTTTATTACCATTACCATCTGAACCGTCCCATTCAAATTCATGCCTGGAAGCACCGAGTTCACCACTGGTAAGAGTTTTCACAACATTACCGAATATGTCGAGAACTTGTAAAGATACATTTTGTCTGGCTGGCAGAGTAAATGCAATCCTTGTGCTATAGCTGAACGGATTTGGAGCATTTGCTTCGAGAGTAAGGTCTCCTACTTGATCAAATGTTAAAGTAACTATGTCTGAATAAGTTTCACACGATTGAGTACCATCGAGATCACCTTGGCGCAGACGATAGTTATATGTACTGTGCGATTCAACACTCTTATCTGTAAAGTTATAACGATTTACATTTACAGAATTCCCAACCCCTTTGACAAATCCAATAGTTTTCCAGTCAAAATTGTTATTATCGGCAACTGCTCTTTCTACATAGAATCCGTAGTTATTAATTTCAGAAGCAGTTTCCCACATCAGGTCTATGCCCGAAGAACGTACTTGACCGTCAAAATAAGTTAGTTCAACGGGAGGTGGGTTAAATACATCCGGACATGGTTCATATTCTGTTCCCGGACCATTGGTTCTGGAACCAAAGTATGGATAAATCATCGGTATCCATGTACCACGTGATAAAGTATAAGTTTTCCCATATGGTTCATTTACAGGAGATTTACCAAGATAATCGAGATGACCATATCCGGGATTTCCTGTAGTATTCATAAACTTATTCCAGCTATTGCTACCTTTAGTGTTTTCATATGCAAAAACATTAAGGTTAAGCAAGGTTCCGGTTCGGGTTGGAGTTCTGAATCTCTTGTCAAGTAATAAGAAAGTAGAACCGCTACCATTTGAGAACTGACCATCTGCCGGAGGATTAGATGTATATACGTCTAAGCATCTCATACCGACCCTGGCACTGGATGCAGCAAGTTCAAGACCGGTTTCACCCTGCTGAGATATTGTCATCCAATATTTTCCTGCAGGAAGTATTACCGGTTTGGGTAATAGATATGTAACATATTCATCCCAGAATGAGTTTTTCCTGATATCATCATAGCCGCGTGTTCTGTATATTTCTGTCCCGCCTATTTTCTGAGAAGGCAGGTCGTCGCCGTCATAGATACATAAAGCAATCTGGTCGTTAGATTGATTCAGAGTACCAAATTGAGCTGAATAACCTTTTATGGTATCAGCTTGGTAAACCTGGAATTGCATAGCAATTTGTCCTGAAGCAGGATTATCTACTGCTCCTTTTTCCCATTCACGTTTGTAATTCGGCAGGTCACCGGTTTGCGTATTCCAAACGCCACCGCCCATGGAAAATCCATACAGATTTAAGCCACAGCCATTTGTTCCTCCGAAATAACCTTCCTGTACATTATTCGTAGTATTCAATACTCCATTTGTTATCTGGTCATATGTATAACCGGCAGAGTATTGTAGATTGAAGTCCCAATAAGTTGTATCATTCAATGGCTCAAGGTCTCCATTCACATAAGGAATATAACTGTTTGCCATCAATCTGTACGTTCCTGCAGGATTTTTTCTTGCATTCCAGTCAGGTAATTGCAGTTGTACAGTTGATCCGCCAATTAAGTATGGTTGTTGTACTGTACGACAATATATTGGTTTGGTATAATCAAAATTGCCTTGAACACTTGGGCCAAAGATTCTTACCTTTACCCAGAATGAAGGTGCGGCATTTGCCGTGTTGTTGCTGATAACAACCCTAACCGGAAGTGAAATTGCCTGGCTTGCCGGAACGGAAGTATAGGGCCATTCTATTTTGACAGATGAACATTCAATATCAACATCCTCTTCACCTGCTACCAAAATACGAATATTATCAACAAAGAACGGGTCAAGGTCATCCGGAATACCAGGATCAGAAGTAGGCAGTCTTTGATTATTTACGGCATGCACTTTAATTCTGAAACGGAAATTGTATGCATTGTTGGCGCCTGCTGTAATATTCTTTATAAATGCATCAGGTATAGTAAGAATTACTCTATTAAATTCAACATCCATACCGTCATCATAAACATTATTCCTTAAGCCGGCTTTATTTGAACCGGAGAAATTCGGTAATGCAAGGTTATAGTTGTTTTCATCATAACCTACTTCATAACCGCCACCACCAAACAATCTATAAGCAAATCTATTGGTATAATGCAAAGCCCAGTTGCCGGATGCTTCCGGTAGCCAATCCCAGGTTAAATCCCCGGCATGAAGCCATGCTATATTTTCAACTCCATTCCTGCTCGGATAGGCATATTGTACCTGAATATCATCTGCACCCATAGCTCCGACATCACCGTATAGTACTGTAACTCTCCAGTCACCGCCGGCTGTAACCCTTGCCTCAGGTCCAGTAAGAGTTTGATCATTCCATCCTCTCGCCCAATTATCTGTTTTTGTCATTCTTTGAATACCCAGAGAAAGAAGAGCTCCAAGTTTACCTGTCATATCTATTGGATAAGAACGTATTTCGTCTCCGCAATATTGATTATTTGCATCCTGTGGAAGGTACGGATCTCTATCCATTCTAATTTCCGGTGATTCAATAGTATAATCCGGATACAAAGTTGGATCATCAGCTAATCTTGCATTATCAGCTACGTAACGTCCTCTTGGTGGGAGCGGGTGGTCTGAATTTCCATCACCCGGTACTACATAAGCATTAAATGTTACCCATTTTAGTACTGATGGAATAGGAGCTACAGAACCATCTATATCTTCAACTAAGTGATATTCCCTGACATCATCTTTAAACGCTGTCGTATTAGGAATTCTTCTCATAACAAAGAATCTTGTTTTCAGAGTATCATCAAATGGCCATTCATCGCCTAATGATTCGTATGTATGAGTAACATCATTATAATTAAACGGTTCGCCTATGCACTCTGCTGTCATACGCCCTATGTGATTATCAAATAGAGGGCTGGGTACAAATGGCGGGAAGAACACTTCTGCATAACTATAAGGAGGAATTGCCGTAAATGTACTGCCTGAGAATGAATGATAACTATTTCCATTATATGTAAAAGTACCGGTTGTTGTATTCGTATTAAAATCAGTTACATCTACCCAACGTACTTTTACACCCGGAATACCATTACAAGTTAACCAATCGGTTTGCTGGAAGCCGGGTTTATCTGGATTAATATTAAGGCATGAAAAATTAACCGGAACTGAACGATTATATACGGTTTTCAAGGTAGCCTGGTTAGTTACAACGAACCTGGTACGGAAAGACAAGTCTTGCGGCATGTAATTTATACCATTTGGTCCCTGAATATCATTTGTA
>JBEKWK010000119.1:0-8394 GCA_049513175.1 FCB group bacterium | reverse complement strand
AACTTGGGAACGAGGATAGTAGGTCTCCCTCTCTTTTTCCTGATTCCACACTCCCTCCCCTTTTAGGAGAGGGTAGGGGTGAGGTTCTTACTTTTCTTTCAACAAATCCCTTATCTCAGTTAGCAAAACAACATCTTCAGCCGGTGGTGGCGGTGCTGCTTCTTTCTTTTTCATCACCTTATTCATCAATTTAATCAGCATGAACATTACGAATGCAACTATGACAAAATCAATTATCATGTTGATGAAAAGCCCGTACTTCATCACTACAGCAGGCTTATTAAGCACAGCTTCTTTTACTACTACTGATAAATTGCTAAAATCCACACCACCAATCAGCATACCTATGGGCGGCATAATGACATCGTTGACAAATGATGTTACAATCTTGCCGAATGCAGCACCGATTATGATACCCACAGCCATGTCAATGACATTTCCGCGCATCGCAAATTCTTTGAATTCCTGGATAATTTTCATATTTTTTCCTTTTGATATTTTATTTAATACATTCACGAAATAAATTTAGTATTACAAAAAATACTCCTAATTCCTAACTCCACACTCCTAACTAAAATAAAACTCCTAATTCCTAACTCCACACTCCTAACTATTAAAACAAGTTATATGCAATACCGACTTGCAAAGCTTCTTTCACCTGAGTCCGCAGTGACTGCTGTTTTTCATAAATCACAAGTAAATTGAAATTTACATTTAATAGTTTGGTGATTTTTGCAGTGATAGTATTATCCCACCGGACATCCCATACATCCAACGAATTGAAGCGGCTGAACAATCTTAAAGCTGTCGAATGGAGTAAATTATCATCGAGCTTGTACTTTGCTTCTGTTACACATTCAATGCCTGTATCAAATCTGAACTTTTCGATTTGGGGGGTATTCGGGTCGTCTGTATAACTAGTAAATCTTTTTGTGAAAGTTTCCTGGCAGGCAAAACCCAATCTCGTTGTAAAAACATCTTTTTTACCATAAATAAAACCTAAGCTTTGGGTAATATAACCCGGGTCCCAAAAAGCGGATTTCTGTATAGCTGACGTATCCGAATAACTATACCCGTTCGCTATTACCGTTCTCACTGTATTACTAAAAAACGGGTCAACTACCCACCCGAATTTATATGACAAGACTGTCTCAAAATACAAATCATTATCATTATTCCTGAATCCTCTATCTCCCGTTTTTGACATACCAAACACCGCATTCAGATTATTAACGAACTTCCAGTTGCTATCAACATACATCACACCGAAATCCCCGAAAATATTCCATGTGATATTTGTTTCACCGCCCTGCGACCAATTACTCAGGGCAAGCTGGCTAAAATTAAAACTTGCAACACCTTTAGGTCTCCAATGAGGTCTAATTGTATCGGCTTGAACTTTAGCATTATCGTTTTGGGCGTTTGCTACAATAGCAGACAATAGTAAAAGCAGTACTATTACCTTTTTCATAAATCCCTCTATATAATTATAAAAATGGAATAAAATTCTATTCTAAATATTTTACAAATGTCCGTTGATTGAAATCAACGGCAATGAATCTTAATATAACAACTGCTACTCCTAATTCCTAACTCCGCACTCCTAACTCTTTCACCATTTCCGCAACCATTTTCCCTATGGCAGGAGATGCTGTTAAGCCCGGCGATTCAATACCCACAAGATTGATAAAATTCTCAAGTCCTTTGTCAATTTCATGCCTGATAATGAAATCCCGCATCGGTGAATTCGGCATCTGAAGTTGTGGCAAAATGCCCGCCGAATCAGGCTGTATGTCATCATATTCTATAAATGGTAAAAATGGTTTTACGGAGTTATAGAATAATTCATGCAGAGTATCATTTACGCTATAATCTATATCGAGAACGATTTCACCTATATCAGGTCCCAGTCTCATGCCGCCGGCAAGGTCGGGAGTTGTGTGTATACCGACTGCACCGGAATCAGGCGGAGGCGGATAAATCAGCATCTTTGGATATTTTTCCAATTGCTTCATTACCCTGAAATAAACACCTTTGCGGTAGTGGATTTTATAGCCAGCCATTTCAGTGTCAATACCGGCCATCCTGGATATTTGTTGAGCTGATAAACCTGAACAATTAATCAGCATTTTTGTGAAGAATCCGAAAACTCTGCCTTCATCATCCTTTACACTTAATATATATCCGTTATTCGTTTTTTCAATTTTTGTAACTTCGGTTCTGTATGCAAAATTTACATCTTTATTTACTGCATCCGCTTCAAAGAATTTCATCAGGCTGTGCGAATCAATTGTACCGGAGCTAGGACAATATAATGCGGCTTTTGCTAATACATTCGGCTCCATATTTCTGATTTCATCAGCATCAATAATTTTTACACCTTTTGCACTATTATTCTTTGCCCTATTAAGAAGCTCAGGTAATTTTTCCACGTCTTCATCTGTTACCGCAACAATAAGCTTTCCAGAATTACGGTGAGGTATGTTATTTTTTTTGCATATTTCATAGAGCATTTCATTTCCTTCCAGACACAGCTTGCCCTTTAATGAATTTTTGGGATAATAAATACTTGCATGAATAACTTCGCTGTTTCGGGAAGATGTTTCCTGACCGAATGTTTTATTTTTTTCGACAACTAAAATTACTTTCTTTTTATCTGCTATATAAGAGGCAACTGCTAATCCGACAACCCCTGCACCTATAACCGTTATATCAACTTTTTCCATTATATATTTTCAGCATTTAATTTTAAATTCAATTTTTACTTAAATTAGTCTGCAAAATTATTTAAAAGAAACCTTAAAAAATAGTTTTAATTTTGTAATATATAATTAAGGGAAATAATTTAAAATATTTGTTTATTATTATGAAAACCAATAAAATAAAATTCGTTATTTTAAGCTTGTTAATTTCTTTTTCATTTTTGTTACCCGGCTATTCTTTTGCACAAAGTGAAAATACGGAAGTTGACTTGCTTCGCAACAGGGAATCCGAAGAAAATTTCAAACTCCAGCGTCAGCAGTGGATTGAACAGATGCACCGAACAGAGCCAAACATTAACTGGCGAATCATTGACAATGCAACCCGTCAATCCAAGCATGAGATAAGGCAAAAGAACATAGAGGAAATGCTTCGTTCAGGCAATTATTTAATTCAATCCGATGAAAATGTTGCAGGCGGATTTCTCACAGGAAGCTGGATTGAAAAAGGAAGCAACAATTTAGCAGGTAGAATTCATACTGCTGATATTGATTTCGATAATGAAATTATTTATGCCGCATCTTCCGGTGGCAATATCTGGAAAGGCGGACTGGACGGCACTAATTGGCAATGCCTGAACAACGGTATTCAATTCAGTAACATTCGCAAAGTAAAATATTTTTCGTTCAACGGAACAAACAGAATTTTCGTCCTTGAAAATTCAAAAGCTTATTATTCTGACAATGACGGCTTGATATGGAACATTGCAAAAGGAACTGATGAAGTGACTAAAACAGGCAGTTTCCAACAGGCGGCTATTGCAAACGGTGATTCTACCGGCATATATTTGATAGGCGGGACATGGGATTATAATAATTATCAATATAATACTGAAGTTTATCTTTCAAAAGATTATGGTGAGAATTTTCAAAAATTTTTTTCTACAAGTGTAATACCTGAACTATGCGATATATGGGCTCCCCAATCCAAAAGCAATAATATTTATATGCTAAATAAAGATACTCTTCTTAGTATTGATTTAAGCGGCAAGGTAAGCAATATAGGCTTTTTGCAGATACAACAGAGTATTGATAATTTTGACAGATTCTATCTTCGCGGAAGCTTTACAGCAGGAAAATCGAAGTTTTATACATTTCTACATAACCAGACATCAAATATTTATATAATCAATAGTTCGACTGACGGGGGATATACATGGAATTCTGCAGGAAGTTTGGATTTTGGTGTATTTGAGCAGAACAGCATTTCTGTATCTGCGGATAATCCAAATACACTTTTCTATGGTGGGGTCGAAGCATTTCGCAGTACTGACGGAGGGGCTTCCTGGAATAAAATAAATAATTGGTTTGATTACTATGGTAATATTAAAACACTTCTCCATGCGGATATTCCAGGTATAGTTCCTTTGGCTAATCCTTTTGGTGATGAGATTATTCTCGTGGGAACCGACGGTGGTTTGTATATTTCCTATGACCATTTGAAGACAGTACAGAATCTTTCACTGTCAGGATTAAATGTAAGCCAGTATTACAGCGTTTATACAAACAGGCAGGATTACAATAAAATCTATGCGGGGAGCCAGGACCAGGGACTTCAAAGATGCCTGACGGATACGGCAGGAAAAGCCGTCAGCTTTGAGCAGGTTATAAGCGGCGACTATGGTCATTTGGCATCTGCCGACAGCGGCAAATCAGTCTGGTCGGTCTATCCCGGCTTCGCACAGCTTTATACCGATTTCGATAAACAAAATACTAACAGAGTTGCATGGGATTTCCGGGACAAAACCGGACTTTGGCTTCCACCGCTAATCGAAGACCCGAAAGACCCGCAATCCGCATACATAGCCTCAGGTGGTGATGGAAAAGGCAGTCAGAATGTCTGGCATCTCGATGGAAGCAGCGGTTCTATTAATTCGTTAATGATGCCATATAATTTTAATCCATCAAACAACGGAGATTTGGTTTCTGCAATGAGGTTTTCGTCTCTGAATAATAATTATTTTTATACTCTGACCAGCCAGGGACATTTCTTTTCTTCGACGAATGCCGGCAATGACTGGACCATGTGTCAAAATTTCACAGGACCGCAGGCGCATTATTTCTACGGTTCTTCAATCGAAGCATCGGCAAAGACTTTAGGTACACTTTATATTGCAGGGAGCGGTTATTCAAATCCCGGGGTTTATATGTCAACGGACAATGGTGTTAGTTTTACTCCGCTCGACAGCGGCTTTCCGAAAACCATGATTTATAAAATAGCCGTTTCGCCTGATGATAAATATATTTTCGCCGCAACGGAAGTCGGACCTTATGTTTATGTAGCTTCCCGGAATCGCTGGTTTGATATGTCCGGCACTAACACTCCCGACCAGACTTACTGGTCGGTCGAATATCTGGATGCAATAAAAACTGCCCGCTTCGTTACCTACGGCAGGGGAATCTGGGATTTCAAAATATCTTCATTCAATGATAAGCCTTTATTAGTTAATGATGAAAATAATACTGCAACTGCGATAAAGATAACTGCATATCCGAATCCGGTAGGAACTCAAACAAACATAGCAGTAGAAATGCCACAAACGGCAGCCGGAACTTTAAGAATTTATGATTTATCCGGAAAAATAGTTGCGGAATTATTCACCGGGAAATTTGCAAAAGGCACAAACAGCTTTACCTGGGACGGCAGGACAGACAACGGAACAAACCTGTCCACCGGCTATTACATGTGCGTCGTCAGCTCTATGGGCAGAGCAAATTATGTGAAGCTGGAGAAAAAATAATTCTGAATTCCGAGTTCTGTATTCTGAATTTACACATTTTTCCCTCACCCACGGGAGAAAGACCAAGTACCTGCGCCAGCGAAAGCTGGAATCCGGTATTCATGCGGATTTATGGATTCCCGCATTCGCGGGAATGACAGTTAATAGAAAAACCCTTAAGAATTATTAAAGATTTAGAAGTGTTGAATTATGAATCAGGAATAATCCCGTAGGGATTAATCATCTGTAACAATGCAAACCCGAAGTCCGTTGCAATCCCGTAGGGGCTTTTCTTTGACCTATGGATGAACTTCTTGTTACAGATGAACAACTCCTATCGGAGTTGCTCTTTCCATATAGGAACAATATCGTAGATATTAAACGTTTGTAACATGAACAACCCAAGACACATTCACAATCCCATCGGGATTGAACATATCTTCACTTTATGAACTTTACAAACTGATTCTGATTTGAAGGCATTGGAAAATATTTTCCATTCGCAAAGCTCGCTAAATACTAAAAGAAATTTATCCAAGCTATAAACACTTCTATTAGATAAATCCTACAGTTATGCAATTTAGTTTACTCTATCCCAGATAATATAACTACATAATCTATAATATAGAAATATTTAATATTAAAATTATGCAATTCTAAAATTAATTTTAGTTTATACTTGCAAATTTTATAATTTTTTTTTATATTGCGTCAAATAAATTTACTATTTGGTATAATCTAATACTATGATAAAGTAATTTTTATTGCGAAGTACCTGAAATCGGTCAAACCCTTTGTTCTTACATATCGTCCAACATGGGATTCATATCACAAAATTAATCATGATGTATTGAATCTCTGAGCTTAATTCAGGAAGAATTCCGGTAGAGTAAGCACAAAAGAGTATATTTCAGTGAACGGTTTATTTTGACTAATCAGATTATTTATTGCTCGAACCTTAATCAGTTTTCTTTTATTTAATTTATTTTGGAGTGTATATTATGAAAATTCAAAATACTACTTTGATTCTTGGTATTGCCTTTATATTGGCAATGTTATTTACAAATTCGGCACAGGCTCAACTTTTACCTGCACCGACGGGTAGCGGAAACGGAGTGCGCTACAATCTACCCGTTAATAAGCAAACCGGTTATTCCCAGGACCAACCTGTTAGCATAAAGATGACTCAGAAAAAAGTTACATTAGAAATTCCTACGGGTATTGGAGGGAATTTCGACCTGGATGTTTTCGAGGTTTCAGTTTTTGAAGAAGTCATAACCGATGCAGCTATTAAATTAGCTAATCCGGGTAATGTTGATATCAAAAATGGCGACGGTACGACCACCAGGATGTTTATCTATGTTATAACAGTTATAACAAACCAGGCGACTTATTCCTTTATTTACCAATATACTTCCTTAGACCATGATAATTCAGTCAGGGATGGCAAACAGACAAAAATTACAGAGAGAAGAACAGACGAACTGAAAGGCTATAACCCAAATGAAACATTAGTAGGGGTTAAGGGCGATGCTATGTATGTAATTACTCCATCTATGTGCTGGGTAACTAAGGATACTGGAAACACATGGCAATTGGATACTATTGGTTTTAATGGAAGTACATTATATTCTCTTTCTCTTGACTCGGCTCAAAATGTTTACCTTGCAACTACCGGAGGATTATTAAAACAAGCTTTGACTTCACAACAATGGAACAGTGTACCTTCATATTCAAATATTGTAGGAAAAGGGTCATGCCGAACTGTTTTTGTTGACCGTAAAGAAAGAATATTCGCTGCAGGTAATGGCATGTTCTATATGAGTACCGACCAGGGGAATTCTTTTAAAATTGACACGGCAGGTATAGGAACAATCAATGGAATGACGCCCCAGGTGATTTCAATTTGCGATGACGACCTTGGAAATATTTACGTTATTACCGGTTCTTACTTTTTCTCTACATTAGGTTCGGCAATATTGAAAAGTACGGGTGGTACACAACCCTTCGTACGTATTGACCAAAATCTTAAATTCTTATACAAATACAATAATACAGACCAAATGTATAAGAATTTTTCGGCTGATTCCAAACTCATAGTTGCAAGTACGGCTTACGGATTCTTTTCAAGTACCGATGCAGGTGCAACCTGGAAAGAATACAATTCTGCCCCGACTAATATTTGCTTTGGTTTTGTAAAGACACCCCAGGGGAGATTCATTACTTCTACGGAACTTGGCGTTTTCATTAAAAATCCGGGTGATACGGTTTGGACTAAGACACTGCCAACAGACGGATATTTCGCGGCAGGAAGAATATATAGAACAAATTCCGGCACTATTTATACTACCGGAGGTAATAATCAATTAGGGAATACAAGTAATTTGCTCTGGAAAAGCACTGATAGCGGTTCGACCTGGGTGATAGATACCGTAGGCTACAGCGGCTTAAATACTTATACTTTCTACGTTGATGAATTGGGAAATATGTACGCCGGTACTATTGACTTCAGTACTCCTTCAAAAATTTATACCCGTCCCGCCGGCGGTTCATGGAAATTGGATGTTAATGGTTTCACCACAGCCACCGGTCAATATATTATTTGCATAAGCAGTGACAAGAAAGGCTCTATTTATGCCGCACTTTATACAACAACACTTACGCCAAATTATCCGTCATTATATAAACGTCCAATCAACGGTACAAACTGGACTCCCGATTCTGCCGGCATTCAGGGGAATGATATTTATGACCTGACAGCACAATCGGACGGTACTCTTTGGGCTGGTACTTATAGCGGTTTGTACAAAAAAACCGTTGGAGGTACATGGTATCGTATCGGCAACCTGCCGGGGCAGGCTGCTTCTTTCGTAAGCGTTGACGGCAGCAATGCGGTCTGGACACAATGCTCAAAC
>JBEKWK010000118.1:0-9534 GCA_049513175.1 FCB group bacterium | reverse complement strand
TTCTACATTAAAAAAAGGTGTTGAAATGAAAAAATATTTGTTCGTTATCTTTGCTTTGCTCTCTCTGACACTTGTTTTACAGCCTTTTCAAGGCTATGCCCAAATGCAGAAAATGCCAAAAGGGTATAACCTTGAAAAATTCAAGAAAGATGCACCAAAACTTCTTAGTTCAAATAATGCAGGGACGGATTTTTGGTGTACCTTCCATCCTTGTGTTGGAGAAGCTCAATCAGGTGATAAAATTTACATTTATGTTTCCTCAAACGCGAAAACGACTGTTACCATTGAAGTTCCCGGTAAAAATTACCATGTTCAGCAATCCACCATACCAAACGACATTATAGCTTTTGAGATTGACCCTGCAATTGCCCAGCCATATCTGAAAAAGGATACCACAAAACCAAAAACCGAACAGATATTCACCGGAGCAGGTATACATGTTTATGCAGACCAGCCGATTCTTGTCTATGGTGTATTTATGTATGATTATGCAAGTGACAGCTTCCTTGCATTGCCTGTATCTGCATTAGGTATGGATTATATTGCCTCCTCCTGGCCCGATGAAGGAGATAACGGTATATTTATCGGATATTTGACCTCATATACCGAGGTGATTGCAGCTTTTGACCAAACTACGGTATATTTTACACTGGGTGGAACGTCTTCCACTAAAACCGCAGGGGGTATGAAACCGGGGGAAACTATGCAATGGAAATTATACAAAGGGGATGTACTTATTGTAGGCAACCTCGGTCTTATGGGGGATTTAACGGGAAGCAGATGGTCTGCATCCAAACCTGTAGCATGCTTTTCCGGCTCATTTGGTGCGGATGTACCGGAAAATGTTGATTATATTGGGTATTTAATAGAAGAAGAATTACCTACGAGTACCTGGGGTAAAACATATTTCTACACTCCCATAGCCGGCAGATTAAAAAATTCATATATTAGGATAATAGCCAAGGAAGACAATACAAAGGTTTATAAAGACGGGCAAATTTTAATAACTTTAAAACATGGAGGAGGATTACAAAATGACGGTTGGTTGAGTGTCAGGGCTGACAATGCTTCCCCAAAACCTATTGTTTTTTCTGCTGACAATCCGATAAATGTAATTCAATATAATACCGGGATGACTGATGATAATGTCGCAAGCGAACCATTCCAAATGAGTCTAACTCCTCTTGAGCAATTCCAAAATGAAATCACATTTAACACGCTGGGAACTTTAAGTGGTAAGGGTTTTAAAACCAATTGGATTAATTTAGTTTGCAAAACAAATGCTGACGGGTCCTTGCCCGATGACCTAATGATTGGTTATATACAGAATGGACAATTCGCATGGCAATCTTTAAACACCTATACCATAAATAAAAGTATGTCATTTTCAATACCTGTAAACGGAAATAAATATGCCTGTGAGCAATTGTTATTGCCCGTAAACGGTATATATAAAATCAAGGCAAATGACCCCTTCTGTGTTTATTCTTATGGATTCGCAAGTAATGAGTCATATGGTCATCCTGCAAGTGTTGGCTTAAAGGATTTGGAGAAAAATGATACTATTCCACCACATATAACTTGGTTTAAGGATTGTAATGGAACAATTTGGAAAGATTCTACTATGCGAAGTGACCCTGTGGTAGAAGATTTCCCACAAAATGGCAACCGTTCCTATATAGCTGAAATAAATTTTAATCCTGATTCCAGCTTTAATTACAAATTTTCATATAAAGACTTTATACCGGGGATAGATGCCCTGACAACATGGAAAGCATCTGTCCAGGACTCGTCAAAAGACGCACGCTTAGTTGTTACTTTTTCCGACAGAGACGGAAATGATACAACAATAACTATAAATTACTTTATATCTAAATTTAAAATGAACCCAAATGTAATGAATTTTGGATTAATAAATAAAGGGGACACACTCACAAAGAACGTTTGGCTTGTCAATCATTCCACCACAGCAGGGAAAGTCATTAAAAATGTATTTTTGAAAGGAAATAATCAAGGTTACCGGCTATTATCAAAAGACATGACTATTATTAATTTGCCTTTTACCTTACCTGCAAATGATTCTGTAAAAATTAAAATACAGTTTACAAATTCTACAAGTGGTAATTATGCAGACACAATCAGCATTTGCGATGATTGCAATACATTCAGTTTATGTAATTTAAAATCACAGGTAGGTGAATGTATAATAGAAGCAACAGACACCACATTCAATGATACATACTTAGGTAGCACAACCACAAGCCAGTTAACTATATACAACAGGGGTGTGTTTGAATTAACTATAAATGGCTTTCAGAAGCCGGATACGACAGTATTTGAGGTACACCTGCCTGAAATAAATAATGACCAGCTTCTTACAATATCCCCGCAGGACTTATTTTCTTTCTATGTTACTTTTAAACCGCAAGCGGAAAAAGAATACTTAGATTCAATTGTATTTTCAAGCAATGCAAGCATTATGGATAGCGTCTGTATTTTAAAAGGTAAGGGTTTGATGAAATCAGGTATTAACGATAATAATATTTCAAATGAAATTAATTATACTTTATATCCCAATCCCGTAGAAGATATTTTAACTATTCATTTCAATAATGAAATAAACAGTAATAATCCTATAAAAATTTTAGATATATTTGGAAATCTAATTGACGAATTAAATTATTATTATCAAAATATAAATTATAATACATCCAAGCTGGCGAACGGTCTGTATATTATTCAGTTGAATACAGGGAATAAATTAGTTACAAAGACATTTATGATTTTGAGATAATTAAGAATTACCACCCCTTAATCCCCTCCTAAATTAGGAGGGGAAAGCGAAGCAGGGGTGGTATAATTTAAAATTTAGAATTTAGAATTAAAAATTATGCATTCTACATTTTACATTCTACATTAAAAAAAGGTGTTGATATGAAAAAATATTTACTGGTTATTATTTGTTTCTTTTGCCTGACACTATTTTTATTGCCCTTCAAAAGCTATGCACAAATGCAGAAAATGCCAAAAGGGTATAATCTTGAAAAATTCAAAAATGATGTACCAAAGCTGCTTAGCTTAAATAATGCAGGAAAAGAGTATTGGTGTACCTTCCATCCTTGCTTTCAAACGTTTAATTTAGGTGATAAAATATATATATATGTCTCTTCTAATGTCAAGACAACCGTTACATTGGAAGTACCCGGCAAAGGTTATAAGATACAAAAAGAAACAATTCCAAATGGCATAATTTCATTTCAACTTGCCGATACAATAGGACAGCCTTATAGTAGGATTGATATGAGAGCACCTGAAGCAGAGAGGATTTATAATGGTGCCGGAATCCATGTTTATGCAGACCAGCCAATAATAGTTTATGGAGTAAACAGGTTCTCCTATAAAAGCGAAAGTTATCTTGCATTACCTGTTTCCTCTTTAGGAGAGGATTATATTGTTGCCTCCTGGCCCGATATAAGTGATAGTTTAGCTTTTGGTAGCATTTTAACTTCTTATACAGAAGTAGTTGCAGCTTATGACAATACAAGAGTAAAATTCACCTTAGGTGGTACACCCGAAACAGTTACTGCAGGCGGACAGAAATCGGGACAGACTACATCATGGACTTTATATAAAGGAGATGTTTTAATGTTTGGCAGTCTTAGTAACTATGATGATTTAACTGGAAGCAAATGGATTGCTACAAAACCTGTAGCATGTTTTTCAGGTAATTATAATGCCTTTGTTCCTGAGGATAAGGGTTATGCGAATTATTTAATTGAAGCCGAACTACCAACAGATAAATGGGGAAAAACTTATTTCTATACTCCTATTGCGGGAAGATTGAAAAATTCAATAGTTAGGATTTTTGCAAAAGATAGTAATACTTCTATATATAGGGATGGACAGCAAATAGGATTTATTAAATATCCGGGTGGATTAAAGAATGAAGGCTGGCTGAGCATGAGAGCCGATAGTCTGGTACCAAGACCTATTGTATTTTCGGGCGATAAACCAATAAGAATAACTCAATATAATACCGGACAGACAGACGACAGTATTCAGAGCGACCCTTTTCAAATGACACTTTTACCCTATGAACATTTCCAATACGATATCACTTTTAATACACCGGGAATCAAGGGTGGCATTGGCTTTGTAAATAATTGGGTTAATATTGTTTACAGGATTAAAGATGATGGTACAATACCTGATGATTTGATGATTGCACAGGTAATTGACAGTCAGCTTGTATGGAAACCGTTAAATGTTTTCTCACCTGATTCGGGTTTACCATTTTCTATACCCGTAAACGGTCATTATTATGCCTGCAAACAAATTTTATTACCCGAAGAAGGCGTTTACAAAATCAAGGCAAATTATCCATTCTGTGCCTATGCTTACGGCTTTAATCCTTACTGTTCTTACGGACATCCGGCAGGATTATCACTTGGCGACCTTGGGAGAAATGATACCTTGCCGCCTCACCCTCAATATTTGTTGGATTGTGTAGGAACTTATTGGTTAGATTCTACTAATAATAAGGTAGATGCAACAGTTGAAGACTGGCCCCTAACAAATGAACGTTCTAATTTATCTTCCATTTATATGGACCCAAATTTAAGTTATAACTATGGATTAACATATAAGGAATTTATACCTTGTGAAACTGCCTCTACCACCTGGCATGCATTTGTTAAAGATATTGAAAAAGACGGCAGGGCTGTTATAACCTTTACAGATTGTGCAGGAAATGACTCTACAATTGAACTGGATTATAATGCTAACGTAAGAGCCCTTAGACCTAATTTAGATTTTGGAAATTTAGAAAAAGGTGATACGGTTTATAAAGATATGTGGGTTGTAAATGAGTCTCAACAATCACCAAATATGGTTGATTCAATAAAATTGAAATATAACAACCAGGGTTTTCAGATCACAGGTGTAACCTTACCTCAAATGATTCCACCAATAGATTCAATTAAATTTCAAGTTTGCTTCATTGCAACAAAGGATGGGGATTTTAAGGATTCAATAGGTGCGGGTGGTTGTTGTCCCTGCAATGATACTTGTCCTTGTAATATAAGATACAAGACAGAGGTCAAAGCTCATGTTGGTATTGTTGATGTAAAAGATAATAATCTTCAGGAAAATACATTAAACTTATTCCCCAATCCTGTCGAAGATAATATGACTATTCAATTCAATAATGAAATAAAAAGTAATAGTACTATAAATATTTTAGATATATTTGGAAATCTTATTGATGAAATAATTTGTAATACTCAAAATATAAATTACAATACATCAAAGATGGCGAACGGATTGTACTTTGTGCAGTTGAATACGGGGAAGAAAATAGTTACGAAAACATTCATGATTATGAGATAATTAAAAATTAAAAATTTTAAAATACACACTTAATATTATGGTGCTGAAATGAAAAAAAATTTACTTGTTATCTTTGCTTTGCTCTCTCTGGTATTGCTTTTATTGCCAATACAGGGGAATGTAAAAGGACAGGTTCTTGTTAAAGGCGCCAAACAAATTAGGTTTTCAAACTGCAAGAGTAATGATAAGTATGTACAAATTCAATATTTTGCTAGCAATTTTGCAATTCGTCCTGATTTGGATTTTGGACTTATGGCAAAAGGTGATACTGTTTACCATGATATTTGGGTCATCAACGTATCTACACAAGCACCTGCGAATCTTGATTCATTAACAATGAAATTAAAGAACCAGTGGTTTGATATTATAGACAAAACATTGCCACAGGTAATACCACCAACGGATTCGATAAAATTTCAAATAAGATTTATAGCTATGCAAGATGGTGATTATTTAGATTCATTGGGCTGTGGAGATGGATGTACTTTTACTTATAAAGCACAATTAAAAGCTCAGGTTGGTAGTCCGAGGATAGATGTATCAGATTACGATTTTGGTGATGTTCCCGTGAATCAGCCAAGACAAGCCACCATACATATTAAGAACAAAGGTGTCGTACAATTAATTATCACAAATTTTTCTCATTCCAAATTACCTGAGTATTCTGATGAATTGCGCCCAATAACACCAAAGTCACCATTGGTTTTGAATCCCGGTCAAGGGTACGATTTTCTTGTAGACTTTATTCCATGCGATTCTATGCAATATATTGATACTTTGTTCTTCACAAGTAATACCGATAAGACAAACAATGTTGACAGCACAGCAATATTAACAGGTAAAGGTGTAAAATTTACAGCCGTTTCTGATAATTCATCAATTAATAAAGAAATTTATTTATATCCCAATCCTGCTGAAAACTACTTAATGATTCAGTTTAATAATTTAAATTCAGAAAATATTTCATTGAGAATTATGGATATATATGGAAATCTCGTTGATGAGCTGAATTCCAAAAATCAAAATATAAATTACAATACATCAAAGTTGGCGAACGGTCTGTATATTATTCAGTTGAATACAGGGAAGAAAATAATTACGAAAACATTCATTGTTTTGAAATAATTAAGAATTACCACCCCTTAATCCCCTCCTAAATTAGGAGGGGAAAGCGAAGCAGGGGTGGTATAATTAAAAATTAAAATTATACACTTAATATTATGGTGCTGAAATGAAAAAAAATTTACTTGTTATCTTCGCTCTATTTATACTGGCACTATTGTTCCAGCCGTTTCAAAGCTATGCTCAAATGCAGAAAATGCCTATAGAAAATTATATTAAGAATAAAGATACTTTGCCTCCACATCCGACATGGTGGCGTTATTGTAGTACTGACCCTGGGCCACTTTCGTATGATTCAACAGGAGGGGAACCCATTGTCGAGGATTGGCCCCAAAATTCAGACAGTTCTAACTTAGCTTCGATTAATATGAATCAAGATTCCAGCTATAATTTCAGATCTACTTATAAAGATTTTGTACCAGGTAAATATGCTTCTACCTCATGGAATGCATGGGTGCATGACCCGACTCAAGATGCAAGATTTGTCGTTACTTTTTCGGATGAAGCAGGTAATGATTCTACGATAGTCATAAGGTATTATGCTTTTAAAATTACTGCACGTCCTGATTTGGATTTTGGGACAGTTGCTATCGGCGATACAGTCGAAAAAGAAGCTTGGTTCGTTAATGAATCTACAACTTCAAATGGTTATGTTGTAAATGCTGATTTTAAATTCAAAAATCAAGGTTTTGAATTAGTAGACCTATCTTTGCCCCAGATGGTTCCGCTAAATGATTCTATCAAAATCAAAGTACGTTTTGTGGCAACGCATAATGGAGAATACATAGATACAATCGGAACAGGGGATACATGTTGGTTTAATAATAACATACAAGTAAAAGCTAAGGTTGGCGCTGCAAAAATAGATGTAAGCGATTACAATTTTGGTGATGTACCTCTATATGTGTCTGAAAAAAATACAATACATATACAGAATACAGGCTCAGATTCCTTAATAATTACCGGTTTTAAAATTACCCAAATTACCGGTTCATATAATTTTAATTTTGAAATTAGTCCTATAACACTACAATCACCATTGGTTTTAGTCCCAGGACAAAAATATGATTTTAAGGTTGACTTTATACCTATTGATACTGTTCAATACATTGATACGATGTTTTTCTATAGTAATTCTGAAAAGACCAATAATCCGGATAGCATTGCAGTCTTAAATGGGAGGGGCGTTAATCCAAATGACATCAAAGATAATAATCTAATTGAAAATGATTTTACATTATTCCCTAATCCAGTCGAAGATAATCTGACGATTCAATATAATACATTATCAGAAAATATATCATTGAAAATTTTTAATGTTTATGGGAATCTTGTTGATGAAATAAAGAGTGGAAGTAATAACCAAAAAATAAACCACAATACATCAAGGCTGGCGAACGGCTTGTACTTTGTGCAGTTGAATACGGGGAAGAAAATAATTACAAAAACATTTGTGGTATTGAGATAATTAAGAATTAAGAAGAGTAGTGTTAAAAAAAAGGAGATGCAATGCATCTCCTTTTTACTTCAAATTTATATACGGCTTTTTGATATCTTTAATAATCGTCTCAAAGCTAATATAAAAAATGAGACAATTAGTAGGAACGCCTGTTACCGCCGCTACGGTCACGGTCTCCGCCTCTGAAATTCTGTTTCTTTTCCAAGGCTTCGTTTACAGTAAGTTGTTTCCCTTCGTAATCAGTACCATTCAGTTCGGAAATTGCTTTCCTTGCTGCATTTTCACTTAAATCCACAAAACCGAAGCCTCTGCCTCTACCGGTTTCACGGTCTAAAATAATTTTTGCAGAACTTACTTCGCAAAAAAAATAAAAGATTATCCAGGATAATCCTGAACATAATTAAAATTTCAAAATCAGGGAATTAATAAGTTTTGCGATGCTTGGAAAACCATAAGTTTAGGCAAGAACTACACTCTTTTGTTAAATCAGAGATTTTATACATACAAATATACGCAATTATTATGAATTAAAAAAATATTTAATTTTAGCTAAATTACTATGTATAATAAAAACAAATGTGTAATTGATAATAATCAAGTAATATATTTCTCTCATTCTCGTTTATATTTCTTTATCTATAAATAGAATTATAATATGAAAAAATTCCTTATTATCTTGCTCCTTCTACCCCTTCTATGCTTTGGGCAGGAAGAAAATAACCCTCAGCATAAAGTAAAAATCGGCAACATTGCTCCCGACTTTACAATGCAATACCTTGACGGTCATACTCAATGGCTCAGCAACTTAGAGGGTAAAGTGGTTATGCTCCAGTTTACTGCAAGCTGGTGCAGTGTCTGCAATAAAGAAATGCCCTTTATCGAAAAAGAAATCCGGCAAAAATATAAGGACAATCCTGATTTTGTGCTTGTCGGGATAGATTACAAAGAGCAACCGGAACAAATTGAGAAATTCATAAAAGCAACAAAAATTACCTATCCGATTTTGCTTGATACAAACGGTAGAATTTTTGAATTATATGCTGAAAAGGATGCCGGAGTAACGAGAAATATTATTATTGATAAAGCGGGAAAGGTGGCTTTTCTCACAAGGCTTTTCGACAAGAAGCAATTCAATGCAATGAAAGCGAAAATAGAAGAATTATTGACAGGACCCTATGAACCAAATGAAAAGGAAGAATTTAAAAAACCAATAATATTGAGATAAAACTTTTCTATTTATAAAAATTTTAAGATTATTATGAAATATCTCATCATCTCTATTTTAGCTTTACTTACAGCATGTGCAAGCAACCCGACAGGTCCGACAGGTACACAGAATACCAAAATTTATTTTCATGCTTATGATTATGCACATAATTTCTTTATGCTCGATACAAGTTACCAGGGCGTATTTACTGAATATTACAAAACTGCAATACCTGTCTTGCCCCCAAATGCTTCGAATTTGAGGATAAAAGAGATAGAAGTGTGGATGAATGGTGTTATACAGGATACCGGACGGCCACCGAAAACCATAGCTTATGCAGACCTGCCATCAATAAAAT
>JBEKWK010000117.1:0-8456 GCA_049513175.1 FCB group bacterium | reverse complement strand
AATTAGAATGATATTTAACATAAATTTTTTCGAACTTATTCGGCATTAATATGAATAATCAAATTTCAATTTCTGATATTAATAATTCCTGTATTCAAGAAGTTAAACATTCTCCAGTAACGGATTTGATAGATAATCTTTTATACCATACTGATTCCTCAATCAGACGTAATGCTGCAATAAAACTATCAGACTTTGAATTCGTTGAAGAAAAGATTATCAATGCCCTGGTGTTAGGATTAAAGGATTCTGACAGAGGTGTCAGAGATGTTTGCACCAGGGCATTATCAAATCCATTGACAGAATTTGCCGGAAGATATGCTGAAATGGTATCGCCTCTTATTGCGGATAAAAATATCGAAACACGAAATTTAGCGGCAGAAATAATGAAAGTGATAGGGGAAAAATCTACTAATGCAATTCTACCCTATACTAAATTCAATGATGCGGATGTAAGGCAATTTGCAGTTGAAATTATAGGTGCAATAAGAAATGGGGATGAATGGTATCATCTCATTGATATGCTGAATGATGAAAATCCGAATGTAAGAAATGCCGTAATTGAAGCTCTGGGTAATATGGGTATTGAAGATACTGTTGGTATTTTAATTGGAATGTACGAAGATGAAGATGAACTAAAACCGACAATTATAGAATCGCTTGGTAAAATAGGCGGAAGTAATGCCTTGGATTTTTTATCGGGAATATTAAGTGCTGAAAATGATATACTGATAAAAATGGCAGTAATAGATTCTCTTGCCTCTATCGGTGATAATCTGGGAATATGCGAAGTCTTGTTAGATGAGATTCAATCCGTAGTACCCGAGCTTCAGGTTTATTTGTTAAAAACAATCTGTACAATAGCTAACCGCTTAGGGAAGGTAATTGTATTTCCTGGGGAATTGAGATATATAGCACAAAGGGCATTATACGAAGAGGATATTGAATTGAGAAATGCAGGACTTGTGGCTTTAGGTAATAAATACACGATAAATGATATTGAGGCATTAATAAAAGAAGTTTCGAGGAATAATTCAGATACCCAACAACTTATTTTAAATAATCTTTTGGTTAACTGTGAATTCGAAGTAATCATTGAGTTTTTCACGAATTTCAGCCTGTTTTGCGAAAAAGATGATGTAGCTTTGGATTTGATTTCACAATTACCCTTTATCTGGGATTCTATACCTTATGAGGTCAGGTCCCTTACAATTGGAATAAATACCGGGCTTGTTTTTAGTTCAAAATCTATGTATAATATTTATGTATTGGAAATCCTCTTCAATCTTGATTCAAATGTAGTATTTGAGAAAATGCTCGAGATTATTCCGGAATTAAACAACATTCAGCTTGAGACTATGATTGAAGCTATAAGAAAATTTGCCGATCCCGGCTTGCCAGATGTGTTGGACAACATGGATAAAGTGGTGATTAATATTAATAAAAGAGTAAAAAATATTCTTGAAACTGAATTTGAATCTCATAATTTATAAATTGGAATAATAACAATAAGAATTGTCAATCAAATTACTTTAAATTACCGATTTAAGTCTATATATGATAGTAATTGAAAATACTTGTTCAAGAAGCATCCTGCAAACAGAAAACCAATTGTTCAGGAATGACCAATTTTTTGAATTAAGGGATATAATATATAAAAACAGCGGGATATATTTTAATGATAATAAGAAATACTTGCTTGAAGGCAGGGTAACAAAAAGACTGGTGGCAAACTATCTTAATTCGGTTGACGATTATATCAAGCTGATTAAATCCCCGGAGGGAAAATATGAAAAAAATTTACTGATAGATTCTATTACTATTAACGAAACTTATTTTTTCAGGGCTGAACAGCAATTTAACTCAATAGAGAACGAAATCATACCGGATATTTTAAAACACAGGTCCTGTATTAATAACAATTCTATTAACATTTGGAGTGCTGCATCTTCTACAGGGGAAGAACCTTATTCTCTCGGCATTTTTATAAAAGAGAGGATTCAGCTTCAATATCCCGGCATAACATTTAAAATAGTAGCCAGCGATATTAACAGAGAAGTACTGGAAACAGCCCGAAAAGGTATTTACCGTGAATATTCGGTTAAAACATTAACGGCTTATTATCTTAATAAATATTTTACAAGGATAGATGGAGCTTACCATTTGTCGGATGAAATCAAGAAAATGGTTCGTTTTGTTCAGATAAATCTTTACGACAATGATTTAGTAAGGAACATGAATTATTTTGATATGATATTTTGTGCAAATGTCCTGATATATTTTGATGCAGCTTCAAAAGAAAAAGTTGTATCGAATTTATACGACTCACTGAATGGTGGAGGGTATTTAATGATTGGTTGTTCGGAAAGTTTGCATGGTGTAACAAAGGCTTTTCGATTGATGCACCTGAAGGGTGCTTCTGTTTATAAGAAGGAATAGTTTAAAGTTCATAGGATTAGCTTCCGGGTAATAAAATTAATTACGTATAAAAGATAAATAATTTTCAAATAGAGTTTAATTAAAACACAGAAAGATAGAAATGTCAAAAACAATATTGGTTGCGGAAGATTCTCCATCAATAAGAAAATTCATAGTTTTTGCATTAAAAATTTTGAGCTATAATGTCATTCCGGCAATTGACGGTATGGATGCTGCAGAAAAATTACAGGAACAGATGATAGACCTGGTAATAACGGATTTAAATATGCCCAATATGGATGGATTTTCTCTGATTGAGACTATAAGATTATCCGGGGAATATAAATATTTACCGATAATTATCTTGTCATCGTTGTCGAAAGAAGAAGATATTCAGCATGGTTTGGCTTGTGGAGCTAATTCATATTTAGTGAAGCCATTTAATAAGCAAAAACTTTTATATGAAGTGTCAAAGTATATCGAATTGAATTAACTTATGATAATTTACAAATATCAAAGGGGTAAAAAATGAAGTTTTTAGTAGTTGATGATTCTCCCATAATGAGAAGGATAGTTATCAACGCACTCGGTGCCTGTGGATTTAAATCATTTGTCGAAGCAGAAGACGGCAGCAAGGCAATAGGAATATTAAAAGGTGATAAAATTGACTTTGTGATAACCGACTGGAATATGCCTGTCATGAATGGATTAGACCTGACAACGGCAATCAGATCGGATGAATCACTTAACAAAACACCTATATTAATGGTCACTACAAGAGTAGCAAAAGAAGATATTATTAATGCCCTAAAAGCAAAAGTAAATAATTATCTTATTAAGCCATTTACACCTATAATGCTGAAGGAAAAAATTGATTCAATTGTTGGACCTATACTAGATCCTTTTATATAAAAAAAGGTTTCTATAATTACGCACTTAAATAGATTAAGGTATGTAAAACATAAAATTATAAACTTATCGGAAAATTTAACATGAAAGAAATTGATATGACATTATTTCAGCAAAAGGCTGAAGAATTTACAGAACTTTTTACATTAGGTCAAAGGATTGTTCCTTTTCTGACCGATTTATTCTATTTTATAAAAGATATAAATCCTCTTTTAGAAAATATTAATGATTCTATTTCAGAAAATCTTAAAAGTATGCCGATTGCTTCCCAGCAATTATCTAAAGTAACAGAAGCCACAGAAACTGCTTCAGTGAAAATAATGGATATTGTTGATAAAATAATTAATCAAAATCAAATGCTGACAGAAAAATTACATATTATATTTCAGTTGTATTCAACAACCAAAGAAAATAAGGACTATCTAATTAATTATCTGAAAAAATCTCAACTTGCAAATGCCGATATTGATGATAAAAAAATTGTTTCATTAATCAATAATCATGAAACAATTAATATTGATTCCTTTGATGGGATTTTTAATGATTCATTTGAACTTCAAAATAAAATTAATGATGATTTGACCTCGATTATGATGTCTCTCCAGGTTCAGGATATTACATCTCAGCAACTGGCATCCGTAAATCATATAATAGAGACTATTCAGTCAAGATTAATAGATATATGGAACAGATTCAATAATCAAGAATTGCCTGATGATATAGTTCAGAATAAAATAAAACCCAGGAAATCCGATGAAAATGTGTCTATGCTTCACAGGGAAATAGCCTTTGACCCACATGCCGTTGACAGTTTTAATAATAATGAATTATTGCAAAATGATATAGAATTATTAATTAAAGAGCAGCTCAACGATGAAATTTTGGAATTTACAATCCAAGATGAATTAAATGCTTTGCAGGATATTTCGGTTCTTGTTGATATTTCTCAGGAGGATATTGATGAGGCTTTTGCTGGGGTAGAATAATAATTTTATTTCGTCCTTTGATTTGCGAATTGATTAATAAATAAAGAAAACAATGTTAGATAAAATTGCGATTATTTTCAGTTTCATATAATATTAATTTGGAGTTTGAAATTTGCTAAGAAATGTATAATAATAAGAAAAAAAAATTTATAACATAATTAATCGGAATGGTAAATATAATGAGTACACCTAAATTTGATGACCCGGAAATGCAGGAAATTTTTGAAGGATTCCTTGTAGAAACAAAGGAACTTCTTGACAATATTTCTCAAGATTTGGTGATTCTTGAAAATCAACCGGAGGATTTGGAATTGATAAACAAAATTTTCAGGTCTTTTCATACCATAAAAGGAACATCCTCATTTATGGGTGTCGAAAAAATTACTGAAATAACTCACCATTCAGAGGATATTCTTAATAAGCTACGCAGGGAAGAATTTAAAGTAACTCAGGAGATTATTGATGTCCTCTTAATTGTTCACGATTTTATTGAAAACCTGATAGATAGTATTAATACTGAACAATATGATTTAATTGATTATTCTTCAACCCTACAGACAATTGAAAAAATCAAAGAAAACAGCGTTGGTAATAGTTCTAAAGAAGATATGGAAATTGTTCAGAATAATCCTTTTCAGTCCCCAGTTAATAATTTATCTGATGTGAACTCAAAGCCGGACTCTGATAATTCATTAACCAATGAAAATCTCCAAAATAAATCAGATGAAACTTTAAATTATGTTTTGAACAATACGAACATTTTCTTGAAGAACGAAGATTTTACAGATGAGGAAATAGAAATATTAAATAAAGCATTTAATGACCAGAACAAAACTTTAACAAATGAATCCAAAAGTGAGCATCCAGATATTCGGATTCAAACTTTACCAAATGTTGAAATTACCGAATCAGAAGTTGATGTTCTTACAAAGAAAAAAGCAGCGGAAAATGAATTTATTAATCCTAAGGGTAATTTAATTTTAACAAACAAAGAAGTTAAAAAAGAAACGAGTCAAAAGGAAATCGCAAATACGACAAAAGGACACGAACAATCATCGGAAACACTCCGTGTTGATGTATCACGTGTGGAAGCCCTGATGAATTTATCAGGTGAACTTGTTCTGGGTAGAAACAGGTTAGCCCAGATAACAGAACGAGCGACTAAAACGCTTGAAGATAAAGATATTTTACATGAACTTGCCGAGACAACATCTCAGATTGATTTTATCACTTCTGAAATTCAAATGGCGGCGATGCGAATGAGAATGGTTCAAATAGGAAAGCTTTACTTAAAGGCACCGAGAATAGTCAGAGACTTGTCCAATGAATTCAATAAAAAAATCAAGCTCATTCTAAAAGGTGAAGAAACCGAAATTGACAAAGGAATCATCGAGGAATTGAATGACCCGCTTGTCCATATGATTAGAAATGCCTGCGACCACGGTATTGAAAGCCCTGCGGAACGTCTCGCCTCGAATAAACCCGAAGAAGGTGTAATTGTTCTGGATGCTTTCCAGGAAGGAAATAATATCGTTATTAAAATATCCGATGATGGTAAAGGGATTGATACTGAAAAACTGAAGGCTAAAGCTATTGAAAAAAACCTTATAACTTATGAGCAGTCACTACAATTATCACGCAGGGACACGCTTCAATTGATATTTGCGCCGGGTTTTTCTACGGCTACCGTTGTATCGGCTGTTTCCGGCAGAGGTGTTGGTATGGATGTTGTAATTACGAATATCAGGAAGCTGAAAGGTATGATTGATATTGAAACCGAAGTTGGCAGAGGCACTACTTTCATTATTAAACTTCCATTGACACTTGCTATTATACAAGGATTGTTAGTTAAAGTAGGTAGCGACACCTATGTTATTCCACTTAGTTCAGTTGAAGAAGTAGTATCTATCCGAAAAGAAAATATCAGTCTTGTGAATCAAAGAGAAACTATTAGGATTAGAACTAATGTATTACCATTGGTAAGTCTCCGGGAAGCATTAAAATCATCAAATAATTTGAGTTCAGGAAACGGTAATGGAACTTCGGACTCAAAAGGAAAATATGTAGTTGTGGTTGGAATTGACATCCACAGGATAGGGTTGGTGGTTGAAGAACTTCTCGGTCAGCAGGAAATTGTTATCAAATCCATAGGAGAATACCTTGGTCAGATACCCGGCATTGCGGGTTCTACAATCCTTGGTGACGGAAGGGTAATAATGATTATTGATATAGCGGATTTGATAGAAAATATAAAATAATTTTAATAAGAATTAATACTAAATAAATAAGTTTAATGGAACCGGTAAGATTATTGATAGTTGACGATTCGATATTCATGAGGCAAACTCTCGTGAAATTACTATCATGTGATGATATAAATGTGATAGACACGGCAAAGAATGGTAAGGAAGGTATAGAAAAAATAATTAAACTGGAACCCGATGTAGTAACACTTGATATTGAAATGCCCATTATGAACGGACTGGAAGCTCTGAAAGAAATCATGCGTATCCATCCGGTTCCTGTAATTATGGTTTCAACATTGACTATTGAAGGTGCTGAAACAACTGTAGAAGCCCTATCGAATGGAGCCATAGATTTTATTGCAAAAAAAGCCGCTTTCGGCGAATTAATTCAAATCAAGGATGAATTAATTTCCAAGATATTGGAAATTGGACGAAACTCGGTTCTTAAAAATATGTTGCTCAGAAAACGTTTGCTAACGCGTAAATCCATCCCAAATGAATTGGAGGATAGTAACAGGCAAGGAAAAGCATATTTTATTGCAAAGAACTTTTTAAATATTGGAAAATCGAAGGCAAATGATTACAGTATCAGGAGAAATAACCGCCCCGGCGGTTATGACATAGATATTATTGGCATTGGAATATCTACTGGTGGACCTAATTCATTGCATGAAATGATTAAAGAATTACCTGCTAATTTAAAAACGCCTATTTTAATTGCACAGCATATGCCTCCGAATTTCACAAAATCATTAGCGGTTAGATTGAATTCATTAACTGAATTAACTGTGAAAGAAGCCGAAGAAAACGAAAAAATTTGTCCTGGCACAATATACATTGCCCAAGGTGGAAGACATATGTCAGTAGCAAGAAATAACAGGATAAATATATCGGATTTACCGCCTGACCTGTTGTATAAACCTTCTGTAGATGTATTGATGAGTTCCATCAGCGACATCTTTGGGAGAAGGGCAATTGGAATTATTATGACCGGTATGGGGCACGACGGGTTGGAGGGTATAAGGAAATTGTCAAAAACAGGAGGTTATATTATTGCACAAGAACCTGATTCCTGCGTTATTTCCGGTATGCCGAAATCAATTATTGATGCCGGTCTGGCTGATGAAATTCAACCTTTGAATTTTATGGCTGATACGATTTCAGGAATATGTGTTAATAGTTGAAAATTGGTGTTGGTTCGATAAATAATATTTGATTTCAAATATAATTGATGCTTTAAAAATGAAAGTAAAAGTTGTTAAAATTATTAAGATATACACTAATAAAACAAGGTCTTCAATATGCTGGAAAAATATAATTATGTTGGAACAATTACAGGACCCCTGTTAAGCCTTAATGGCGATATTAACAATTCAATAAAAAATAATAATGGCATTGTTGAATTATTGGTTGCAGGTTCAGAACCGGAAAGAGGTGATGAACTATTTCGTTCTATTTTTGACCTTATGTTAGATGGTGTTGCAATTTGTGAAATGATAACTAAGGATGGTAAGAATGTTTATGATTACCACATACTTTATGTCAATCCATCATTTGAAAAACAAACCGGATTCAGGGCAGAAAATATAATAGGTTTAACTGCAAGCAAATTTTACGGTAATGGGAAAGCTCCGAATATGGATTTATATTCAGAAGTCATAAAATCAGGTAAGCCCAAATCATTTCGAACTTATTTTCCACCTGCCCAAAGAACATTTCAGGTAACGGCTATTCCGATGGGAGGACCTCTATTTGCCACTATTTATGAAAACATCATGGGGGTTATAAATTCGAAAGATTCAAGATTTGAACATGAGATATTCCGAAATATATTTGAGAATTCGAATCAAGCTACTTGTGTGACTAAGGAAGGAAAATTAATATTAATAAACAGTGA
>JBEKWK010000116.1:0-8482 GCA_049513175.1 FCB group bacterium | reverse complement strand
CAGGTTGTATCTCGTTACCGGTTGGCTGTACAAGAAAATCAGTTATTGTCACTGAATCGCCAAAGCCCCAATCCGCAGTGGATAGGTTTGTAAATCTTACTAACTGTTTGTTCGGATGCTGTATGTCACCTACCTCCGTAACTCCAAATGCTACGTCAGCCGTTTTAATTCTCGGTACTATACCTGTTCCTTCTAATTTTGACTGTGTCGTACTTCCTGCCGTGTTGTCATAACTTAATACCAGTTCATGATAACCCGTCTCGTTCGGCTGGAATTGAACCGGTACGTAAAGAGAGTCTTTTGGATTAATTATAACATTTGTCATTGCAGCTTCATTAAATAAAAATGCAGTGCCGAGAATATCCGTTACTCGGCTTATTCCGCGAATGGTTACTTGTAAGTTGCCACTATTCTTTAATTTGATTACCTGACCTGTCGCATCATACGGTCCTGCCGGGAAATTAGGAGGCCTGTTTATCTCTTTGCGTCCCCAGTCAAATGAATTTGCTACCAAATCCGAAATGATGCCTCTGCCATTCAATACTGCTACACTATCGGTAGCAGGTGTAATGGCGGTATTGCTTGTGAAAAGCATAGCATCGGTATGTTGCAAAGTATCGGTCGGTAAAAAATCAACCAGGTAATCGTATCCTTGCCCGGGATTCAAAATTAATGGTGCTTGTTTTGTTATAGTTTCTAATTCATCACTAAAAATAGGTTTTAATGTAGGATGAGTATAATCTGTAATTACTAATGCTACGGTACCTATGTTCTTTATGTGTATAGTTCCTTGTGCAGGTTGGTTCACAGGCACAGTACCAAAATCATAATCGCTGACTTGAATTATTGCACTTCCAACCTGGGCTTTCATTTGAGCTCTGAATGCAAATACACATTTATCGCCACAGCCTATTGAATCTAAAAACTCACCATCCACTGTTGCTATAAATCTAATTTGTAATTTAACTGAATCCATCGGCGGAATCCATTGTGGTAAGGATATACCTGTAATGTCGAAACCCTGAGTCTTAAATTTTAATACAAGTGAATCAAGGTATGCCGGTGATTGTGTAGATTCATTAACTACCCAAATATCTTTATATACCGTATCGCCTTTAGCTCTTAGTCCGAAATCTAAGTCAGGTCGTATTGCAAACTTTGTTGCATAATAATCAATTTCAATAGTAGTATCGTTTCCTCTACGGTCTGAAAAAGTAACAACTAACCTTGCATCTTGAGTCGGGTCCTGTACCCATGCTTTCCATGTAGTTGCGGCATCATCACCCGGTACAAAATCTTTGTAGGAAAATCTATAATTAAAGCTCAGTGTCGGGTCCATATTTATCATGGATAAATTTGAACGGTCGGCATTTTGGGGCCAGTCTTCTACAACAGGGTCACCCCGCTCTGTTGAATCATACCATAGTGTTCCTTTACAATCCATATACCATGTTGGATGTGGAGCCAAAGTATCTGGATGTTCAAGGTCTCCGAGGGCTACGCTTGTCGGATGTCCATAAGAATCATACGGTGAAAATCCATAAGCATAAGCACAGAACGGGTCGTTCGCTTTAACTTTATATACGCCGTCTCCGGGTAATAATAATTGCTTACATGAATAATGATGGCCATTTATAAGTATCGAATATGGTAAACCGGGATCCGGAGAAAAGGCATTAATTGGTTTCCATACGAATTGTCCACCCGTAACCTGGGCAAACATTAAATCATCAGGCATTGTTCCATCGTCTCTTGTTCTGTATACAATGTTTATCCAATTAATATTGAACCCTTTACCGCCTTTGATTCCGGGTGTATTAAATATAATTTCTCTCTGGTACTGCTCCAAAGGAGTAAGTACCAACTGGAACGGGTCACTGACTATATTATCATCTGTCTGTCCGCAATTATATTGTGTTACATCAATCGGTTTATCCCCCGAGAACACAATAGACCTCGGTTTCCCATCATCTGCTCTCATTGCCAGCCAGCCGTCACCCTTAATGCCTCCGCCACCGTATTTAATAAATCCTATTTTCTGACCATCTCTGTAAACGGTAGTATTATTTTCTTTTGCAAAAATTCTTATCATTGAATTTTTCAATCTTCCTGCTATCGGAGTATAATGATATTGAGTACCCCAGGTGTTTACCGGTAGTTCGGCTTCCATCATAAAGTCACAATACCCATTATTTTCCGGAACGTATGCACAATAATTACCTGAAAATGCTGCAACAGGTTTTGTAGCAACCCAATGGCTTCCGGTTAAATCTGCATCAGCTCCAAGACTTCCAAACAATAAGACATCACCTTTATATAAAGTCCATGATGTAGTTTGTCCCGGTTTCTGACCGCCTGCAGTTACTGTTTCATTTGTACCGCCAAGAGTAAATCTAACTCTTGTCTGGTCATAAGCTGCTACTAATTCGCAATAGGAAGTTAAATACTGACCGAATGATAAACCATCATCTGCTATATCGGGCCAGGAAGCAACAATATATTCTTTTCCTAACGAAGATGTAGGTAAAGCAAGATAACTGTCACTTGTATAAGAGAACCTGCTTACTCCATAAACAATAATAGGCTGGTCTGCATAAATATGAATTCCGGCACCATTATAAACTTTTTCCGCTTCAGGAGCCATCATATCCGTCTTCCTGTATGGTTGTCCAATTGATGGGTCAAGTTCAAATGCTATTATATCGTTAGCTATTGTAGGTTTTTGTATAAAGTATCCCTTACCTGGAACTTCAAGTGTTACTATTGTTTGTACACCTGACGACACGTACATATATAATTTATTCCCTGCACCGTATTGTTCCCAACAAGGATGGAATGTACACCAAAAATCTTTACCGGTATTGTTAGCACCGAGAAGTTTAGGAATATCCCTTTTGAATTGTTCAAGGCTATAACCTTTAGGCATCTTTTGCCATTGGGCGTTTACCTGATGAGATAATAAAAATGTTAAGGCAATTAATACTGCTATTAACATAGTAAGTAGTTTTTTCAATGTGTCACCTCATAATATTGTTGAAAAAATTTAATTTTTTGCATTCTATATTTTATGAATTTAACCAATATTTTTTTTAATTTAGACAAATTAATTTTTTTTTGTAACATTTCCAACTACAATAACAATTCAAAAAGGAAAAAGTTACAAGAAATTTTCACTTTTTTACAAATTTATTTTATTTTTAAAAATTTTGTTATCAATTTCTTTTATTTTTCAATGGATTATATAAAGAGCATGCCTTGTCAAACCGGACTTGATTTTTATTACTTTACCATTCTTTTTCATTTTATAATTATCATCTATTCAATTTTCCGATTTTTCCTATGATTCTAATTAATTTTCAAATAAAATATTTTTCCCGGATTTTAATTCTAATAATTCTTTCCTTCGATTAGCACCCCAAATTTCAATTTCTGCAGATTCAACAGAATCAGATAAACCTAATTTTAAAATTATTTCTTTTGGATTTAGATTTACTATTACGTTATTAATTGCTTGTATCTGGCGTCTGTCAAGGCCTTCTGCGATTCTAAGAATTCCGGCAAGAATACAAACAATATTCTGTTGATGAATATTTAATTTCCCAAAACTGTCATGCTTAATTTTAGGATTGCTTTTTCGGTGATAGCGTGCGATATTTGCAATAAGCTCCGATTCATTGTTAGTAAATCCGGGCATTGTGCTTTGACTGATAATATAATAACTGTGCTTATGATGCTGGTCATGGGAGATATGGTAACCTACATCATGAAGCATGGCAGCGGCTTCCAAAAGTTCTCTCTGTTCGAAACCTAATTTATGTAATACTTGCAATCCGTCAAATATTTGCATTGCTAAATTTTTTACGTGTGTTGCATGTTCAATATTTACATCATACCTATGACACAAGTTATTTATAGTTTCAAACCTCAAATGTGTCAGATGATGGTATTCATGAATCTCTTTCTTTTTCTGTTCCGTATCAAAAACAATTCCTTCACGTAAAGCGAAAGAAGAAATAATTATTTTTGATATATTAAGAGATAAAATTGCGTATTCCAGAATCAAGGCACCAGCCAAAATTATATCGGCTCTTGAAGCGTCTAAGCCGGGAATATTCATTTTTTGCTTAATTGATTTTGCTTTAATAATTTTATTAATTACATTCAATAAATCATTTCTAGAGATAGATATCCCATTTAATATATCGGGTAAACGCTCTCCCCTCTCTGCAAGAGCCATTACAGCAATATTCTGAATCGTCCCTGATGTCCCGACCAATGTATCGAAATCTATTTCATAAATAGCGTGCATAACAGGGAACCAATCACCTTTAATAAAATCCCTGCATTGTTTAATTTGTTCTTCATAAGGTTTCTCATCATTAAAAAATTGAAGTGTTTGTCTTATAGCACCGAGCTTTACGCTGTTTACGTATTTTATATCTCCGTTATGTCCTATAATAGTTTCAGTACTTCCTCCACCAATATCTATAACAAGAGCTTTTTTTTGTAATATAGGAAGAGAATGAATTGCACCAATATAAATTAATCTGCCCTCTTCAGCACCGGAAATAACTTCAATATTAATTCCTGTTTCTGAAAATACTTTTTCAAGGAATTCATTTTTATTCATTGCTTCTCTTACCGCACTGGTTGCTACGGCACGGATTTCAGCATGTTGGGATTGTGCAAGCGAGGCAAAATTTTTCAGGGTTTTTATTCCTCTCTCCATAGCATCCGGAAGAATATATTTCATATCTTTGCCGCTTGAGCCGAGACGAACGACTTCCCTCTCACGGCTGTATATCTGAAGCATACCCCGGTTATTTACAGAAGCTATAACAAGATGAAAAGAATTTGTTCCAACATCAATTGCGGCTATGAGTGAGGGTTTTGTTACCATTTATAAATTTACGGTTTTAGATTTACGATTTTAGATTTTAAAAAAAATATTTAATTTTATAAATAAACTACAAAAATATTTTATTGATTTTTTTCTTTATCTTTTCCGGCATCGCCTTTTAGAACAACAATATCATCTTTTTGATAAACTATTTCATCTTTATTTTTTTTTGTTTTATTGTTGTTTGATTGGCTGACAGGTCCGGTAAAAGATGAAAAGAAAGTTCTGATGGACTTTGAAATCATTGATAGAATAAGAACAATTCCTGAAATAATGATTAAAAAAAATAAAAATAATCTCAACATATAATTCTCAAGGGAACAACAAGGTTAAAAATTTTAAATATAATTTTATTAAAAGACGAATAACATCTGTTTAAGTTTCGTATTAACAATTAATAAAATATTAATTTTAAATGAACGAAACTTCTGCAACTCGTAATTTGGCACTTCTTGCCCTTGGATTAGATTTTATTTCTGATTCGGAAGGTAATAATGGTTTAGGTGTAATCAGTTTAATATATGGCATTATTTTTGTGCTGTTATTATCGAGAACAAAGTTACGCTTGGATTTAGGAATTGAATGCTCTTTGAAAAAGATTTTTACGATTCGGTCTTCAAGCGAATGATATGATATTATGGCAAACCTCCCCCCAGGTGCCATAATCGGCAGGCAGTTGTTTAATGTTTCAGAGAGATTTTCAAGCTCTTTATTAACGGCAATCCGTAAAGCCTGGAACACTCTGGAAAGTGACTGAAATTTTAGGTGAGGCGGAACGGTGGATTCAATCAGGTTCCGCAGTTCAAAAGTAGTAATAATAGGGTGGGCGCGGCGTTGCTGCACAATTTGCCGCGCAATCACCCTTGCAAAAGGTTCTTCTCCATAATTGTGAAGAATTTTTTCAATTTCTTCCTCTCGTGCTGCATGCAATATTTCTGCTGCAGAAACACCTTGTGAACCAAATCTCATGTCGAGGTTAGAATTCATTCGGTAGCTAAATCCGCGGCAGCCGTCATCGAGCTGCCGCGACGATAATCCGAGGTCTAACAAAAATCCAGTGACCTTTCCCATCACTTCCTCAATGCTGCATGCCTCACGATAAGACATATTGTAGATTTGAAGTTTGCTGTCATCACCTTTGCTTAGTTCCCCCCAGAACTTCGTTCTACAATGATTGACAGATTCTTCATCTACATCGAACGCTAATACTTTGCCTTTCCCCTTCAGCCTTTTTAAAATTTCTTCAGTATGCCCCCCACCACCTAAAGTTCCATCTATATAAATTCCATCTTTGTCTGTAACTAATAAATCAATTGTCTCTTTCAGCATCACCGGTAGGTGATAATTATATTCTACGGCATCCTTTCTCGAAATTTTTTTCCTGTAAAAAGATTTTGTTTTTTTTTTGATTTATTTTTCATCTGAAAGAAAAATTAAATTTATATTGAGATATATTATACATTTAAATTTGAAATATGTTCGGGAGCCATAACTAATTCAGCCACGACTTCGTAAGGTTCTTCATCTTCTTCCATCTTTTTATTGAATTCGACCGGGTCCCATATTTCAATATGGTCACCCATCCCGACACTTATTACTTTACTAGTAATATTGGCAAATTCCAATAATTTTTTGGGTATGGTGATTCTTTGTTGTCCATCGAGAACAACTTCTTCCGACCACATCAAAACTTTACGCAAAAAATTTCTGTTCCTTGTATTATATTGGTTAAGCTTTTCGAATCGTGCTTCTTTTTTTCTCCATTCATCGAGGGGATAAGCTTCAATACATTTGTCCACACTGCGGGTAATAACAAAAGTGTCATTCGCATCTGGCGAAACGCTCTTTCGCATTTTGGCAGGTATATTAACCCTGCCCTTATTATCAATTGTATGATGCTCCTGACCTTTGAGAAACGGCATTTAACCAGCAATTATATTTTATATATATTTCATCAAAATAGCATAACTATTTTGCCCTAATTAACATTTGAGAATTCAATTAAAAATACTTTTACCCACTTTTACCCACTTTTACCCACAAATATAAAACAATTTTATTAAAAGTCAATAAATACTTTTCAACATTATAAATTATTTTCTTTTATTAAGTTTTTGAAATGAGAATAAAGAGGTTAAGGTTTAATATTAAAAGAGGGTATTTGAAGGAATAAAAATCTCGTTTGTATTATAAACCTGCAAAGGAATCAATATCAATCACAATTTTAACTTCTGTTGAATTAAATTCTGTCCTGTATTTTCTGTAAACTTGTTGTAGAATATTTCTGAACTTATTACCGGAAGGGTCTGAATTTTTATTATTTTTAAGGACTAAAATTCTTCTATAGTTCAATCTTATTTTTGGTATTACCGGTTCGACTGGTCCAAGTAGAGAAAAATATTTATTATCACTAGGAAACAAACCGGCAAATATTTTTATATGTTTATCTACTTTTTTAAAATCTCTACCTGAAAATTCAATTATATTAAATCTTGTATAAGGAGGATAATGCGCCATTTTCCGGTGGTCTATCTCTGCATTATAAAAAGTCTGATAAGAAGATTGTTTTACTGATTGGATAGAATGATTATCGGTATGAGAAGTTTGTATAAAAACTTCTCCCGGTTTATCACTTGTCCTGCCTGCCCTTCCGGAAACCTGAGTAAGAAGCTGGAATGTTCTTTCCGAAGCACGAAAATCAGGTAAATATAATTGAAGGTCTGCATTAATTACACCCACAAGAGTTACCCTGTCAAAATCCAGTCCTTTTGCAACCATCTGAGTACCCAAAAGAACATCAGTTTCTCCAATTCCAAAACTATGAAGAATTTTTCTGTGAGAACCTTTTTTTGAAGTAGTATCTAAATCCATTCTCGCAATATTTATTGAAATGTCCTGGCTTTTAAAATAATCATTCAAGTCATCTTCTATTCTTTGAGTACCAAAACCTATTTCTTTCAAATCATACAAATTGCATGCAGGACATGAGCTGTAAGCTTTAATCGTGTAGCCGCAATAATGGCACCTAAGCTGACCTTTTGCCTTATGATATGTTAAAGATACATCACAATACTTGCAAACCGGTATGTGACCGCAATCCTGGCATTCAAGGAAAGAAGAATAGCCACGGCGGTTCTGCAATAAAATTACTCCTTCTTTTTTTTCAACTCTTAATTTAATTGCATTTAATAATTCGGTGGAGAAAGCACCAAACATTTCACTTTTTTTTCTTGCCTCGATAGTATCAATTATATTTATTTTAGGAAGCAAAGCATTATCCGCTCTTTGAGTCAACTCCAATAGCTTGTATCTTGAAGTATTGGAATTATACATGCTCTCCAGTGAAGGAGTTGCTGAACCGAGAATTACACATGCATTCTCAAATTTGCTTCTCATAATTGCCGCATCTCTTGCATTGTAGCGAGGCGAAGGTGAATCCTGTTTATACGATGATTCGTGTTCTTCATCAACTAAATACTTCGTCCCCGATAATTTTAACTAAAGCGATACAAAATGCCGGCACTTCATCTCAAACTGTGAAAGCATTATCAGATAAAAAGTATATTGAAGTATCTGAAATTG
>JBEKWK010000115.1:0-8538 GCA_049513175.1 FCB group bacterium | reverse complement strand
AGCCAAACAAAAAGAGGTGTTGTATGTAATAAACGGATAAGGATGATGGAAAGTGGCAACAACAATAGGAATGGTGTACCTGCCCAAATTGTTATTGTGTATGAATCCATAAAATAAATTCTTCCCCGGACAAACAGGGAAAATAATTTTATTATAAGGGACGCAATAAATATCAGTGCAAAGAAAAGTACGGTAAGAATAAGTGAGAGCAATTCAGGCATCCACACAGTACGGTAGAATAATTCCTGGAGAAACTCCGATGGTATGAATAACATACCGAAGAACTGGGCTATTTCCGAAGTCTTATAAAAATATAAAATCGAAGTTATGTACAAAGAAACGGATGCGGCTATAAAAAATCCGAGTAATAATGTTTGTGTTGATGAAATTATCCTCTGGTCCCTGACATCGGCAAAGAAATTAAACGGTCTTAATAATGAACGGTATATATATTCCCTGAATCGCCTGTATCTTCTTACGAGAAATATTAATGCTCCTATGATAAGAAATCCGATTATTATAAAAAATATCGGTGTTCTTTCCGAATAACTGCCTGCATTGAGTAAAGGCTCTTTCTCATTATTAAACAGTGTTTGTAATGTCAGGAAAGAAAGCCTTTCTTCTCTCTGGCGTCCAACTAATCCTGAGGTACAGGTAAACAGGTCGTCACCGTTTAGAATCAATAATGGATTATTAAGTTCATAATCATTGAAAGACCAAAGCAAGCTTCCGGAAAAGCCGAATTGCTTGATGATTCTATAATAATTACTGATAAAAAAAGATTGCGATTCAATTGACATTGGGTCGGAATAACCGCTATGGTTCATAGGTTGGATAGGAATTCCATAATTTATTACAATAGGTTTGTTGTTGCTGTCAAGTTGTTTTATTCTTGATAATACCGAGTAGATATTATCATAAGTTTTGGGCTTACGATTGGTTCTGAAAACTAAGAAATCAAAGCCTTCGGGAGAGATGGTCTTAGTATCTTCTGTTAAAGTTCTATATATAAGGTTGCCGGATGAATGTCTGAATAATGTAAGCAGACTTTTAGAGAAGTCCAATGTTTCAGGTACGTTTTCCTGAACTCCTTCAGATATACCCCATGCTATAATCGAAGGGTGTGTGGATAAAGCTGAAAGAAGCCTATCTGCAAGATTCCTGATTCTGACTTTAATTTCATCGAGTTCCAGTAATGAATTTGGAACATTATAAACAGGAAGTTCAACGAGTAAAAGAATTCCGTATTTATCGCATAAATTTACAAAATAGGGATGAGGGATAGAATATTTAACGCAAATTAAATTAGCACCTAAAGTTTTAATTAGTTGAATGTCTTTTTCCATTCTTTCTGAAGATATAGTCTGCCCACCGTTGATATAATCTTCAATATAATCCACTCCTTTAATTTCCAGAAGTGAGTCATTCAGATAAATTCCCGGCATATTCTTATATGTCATTACAGAAATATCTCTGAATCCAAGTTGAGTGGAAAAATCATCAATTAATTGACCGCCTTTTATAATCTTAAATCCTAATTCATACAGTTCAGGATTTGATGTAGACCATAATATAGGATTATTCATACTGATAGCAAAATCTAAAGTTATTGTCCTCTCATTATCAATATCAAATTTTTGCGGTGTCCCCTGGTATATGACTTCGTTTGTTGATTTTCTCTTTAAAATGGGTTCTACATATAAATTCGCTTTATCCGGAACTTTAATTGTTGTTGTATCATTTTTTAAGAATTTATTTATCTTATCTACTTCGGCAGAAGAAATATTGATTTTCGCTGAAATCAAGCAATTGTTGAGCTGTTGATTAAATTTAGTTTTATACTCGATTTGACTAATCCAGACGTTTGGTGTGCCAATAAGAAAGATTTCCCTAGGTATTCCCGTCTGAATTTTTTTTGTAAAAACATTAATTTCTTTGATTTGCCTTGCCGCATGCATAGCAGGGGATACGACAAGTTTTACTGTATTTGTCTCATTTGTAATAATTCTCGATGGTATTCTGACAGTAAAAGGTGTCATACCTCCGAGGTACCTGCCGACGAATTGATTATTAAAATAAACATCAACCTGGTCATCCAAGCCAAGAAAATACAACTGCCAGGCAAATCTTTGAAGTAATTTATTATCTATGCGAATTGTTCTTGTATATGTAATTGTCCTGGTGTCGGGATTTGAATATGGCACCGTTAATGAAAATATATTGGCATCATCATAGGATGCTTCCCATTTACCGTAGAGGCTGGCGATATATCTTGTGGTCGAAGGGATTAGGGTATGAATTTCATAGTCGGACAAAGGCTTATAACCGTTTTGAGAATAAGCGGGAAACACAAATGCAAGGATAAACAGAATTATTAAAATTAATTTTCTTGATTTGTTTAAAGCCATAATACCACCAATAATATATTTAGTTTGTTAGAATTCCGGTTTGGATTTAATTAATAAATCGTAGAACGTAATTCATTTTATAGAAACTTCAAAATTAATTGATTTTTCAATATAAATAAATTACTTTGTTTTAAGAAAAAAATAATAATTGATTTAGTATTTGGATTTTTACTAATTCTGAATTCTGAGTTCTGTATTCTGAATTAATTTACCCCTTTGTCAGAGGGGGATTAAGTGGGATTTTGAAACCTTACTTATTTTTTGTAAGTTTTGTTTTTCTTACTGACAAATCCAAATATTCTCCCCGCCTATTTTAGGAGGGGATAAAGGGGTGGTAAAAATATGAATGAACTCGTCGAAAGATTCCGCGAAAATATTGCTGTTTATAAAAGCAGTGCTTATGACGAAGCTGAAACAAGAGGAGACTTTATTGATAGCTTTTTTGAAAAATTAGGATGGGACGTTGACAATAAAGCCGGTATTGCACAAGATTTCAGGGAAGTCATTCGTGAAGATAGAGTAGTAATTGAGGGCAGACCTAAATCGCCAGATTATTCTTTCAGAGTCGGCAGGGAAAGACAATTCTTCGTTGAATCAAAAAAGCCTTCCGTAAATATTTATAATGATGTTCATTCGGCGTTTCAATTACGCAGATATGGATATTCAGCCGGTTTGCCAATTTCTATATTAACTAATTTCGAAGAATTCGCAATATACGATACGAGCATACAACCGCATGAAAATGACAATGCTTCCATAGCAAGGATTTTCTATTGCAAATATACAGAGTATGAAAAAAATTGGGAATTCTTCAATAATACATTATCTCATGATGCAGTATGGAAGGGCAAATTAAAAAAATATGCTTTAGATAATATCGGTAAAAGAGGAACGGAAAGAATTAATACCGGAATATTGAAAATGATTGAAACCTGGCGGTATGATATAGCAAAAAATATATCACAACATAATAAGCAACTCGATATTTACCAACTTAACGAAGCAGTGCAGACATTGATTGACAGGATTTTTTTCCTGCGCATGGCTGAAGAGCGCAACACGGAAGTCTATGGTTTCCTGCAGACACTTCCAAAAAACAAAGAAATATATAAAACACTTATTCAATACTTCGATTCATCAAATAAAAAATATAATTCCGGGCTGTTTGCATCACGCTGGCTCGATGAACTCAAAATTGACGACAAAATATTCAAAACAATTATAAATGACCTTTATTATCCAAAACCTTATGAGTTCTCGGTAATTCCCATAGAAATTTTAGGACAGATTTATGAGCAGTTTTTGGGTAAAACCATTGTCTTATCTCCAAGGCACGTCGCTGACGTAATAGAAAAACCCGAAGTGCGGAAAGCGGGTGGCGTTTATTACACTCCTAAATACATCGTTGATTATATTGTCGAAAACACTGTCGGCAAGAAAGTCGAAAACAAAGCTCCGAAAGATATAGAATCGCTTACAATACTTGACCCAGCCTGCGGAAGCGGCAGTTTCCTTGTCGGAGCTTACAAATACCTTTTGAATTACCATATTGAATATTATAATGATATAAAAAATCAGGTAAAAGCACTGAAGGACGGCAAAATCTATTCTGCCGGAAAAGATGATTTTCGATTAACTATACGTGAAAAGAAAAAAATCCTGCTGAACAACATATATGGCGTTGATATAGATTCGCAGGCTGTGGAAGTTACAAAGCTGTCTTTGCTTTTGACACTGATGGAAGGTGAAATAATTGAGAGTAGGGGACAATTGTTTCTGAAAAGCATTTCAGAAGCATTACTGCCTAATCTCGACAATAATATCAAATGCGGAAATTCGCTGATTGGCTCGGATTTTTACAAGGATAAAGACCTGCAATTATTCGGCAGGGAAGAGCAAAGAAAAATCAACTGCTTCGATTGGGAAGTGGAATTTCCAAATATATTCAAAGGGAAAAAAGAAAAATTCAATAAGGAATATTTTGAAAAACATTTAATAAAGGGTGTAGAAAAAGCCAAAGAGGCTTATGAATACACAAATACAGCATACCAATATGCAAAGAAATTTGATTTGGTCTCAGATGTAAAAGCTGAATATTATGTAGATGGCGGCTTTGATTGTGTAATAGGAAATCCACCTTATGTTAATGCGATAAATTTGGTTGAATTATATTCGGATGAAAGAGAATATATAACAAACTCAAATAAATATAAAACACCATATCAGAAATGGGATTTATACATTCCATTTATTGAGAAAGGATTAACACTATTAAAAGAAAAAGGTTATTTTTCTATGATTATTCCATTTCCTTTTATTAATCAATTATATGCAAAGTTACTTAGAGAATATATTATTAATAATTATCAATTAATAGAAATAGCAGATTTATCAAATGAAAAAATATTTAGGGATGCTGTCGTAACTAATTGCATATTATTAATATCAAATAATAAAACTTTAGATAAAATATCAATAGCAAAAATCAATAATCAAAAAATTCAAATAACAGAAACCAAAAACATTGAGAACTTTATTATTGATAAAAAGAATTATGTATGGGATTTGCAAGAAGGAAGAAAAAATTTAATAAAGAAACTATCATATAAAACACTTGGTGATTTTTGTTTTATAAGTATAGGAATGGTTCTGAATGCAGATGAATTCAAAGCAAAAGGACAATTTAAAAAAGAAGAATTAATTTCTGATACTCGTTCAGAAGTTTTTATAAAAAAATATATAGAAGCAAAAAATATTGATAGATATATTATTAATAAAGTTCGCTATTTAGAATGGAATACAAAAAGAGTTCCAAGTTTAATCCGAAGACCAACATTCCCAGAACTACATGAGGTTCCTAAAATATTAATAACAAAAATAGGTAATTTAAAAGGAACACTAGATTTTAATAAATTGTATTGTGATCAAACAATTAGAATTCTTGTTTTATGGAAACATTTAAAAGGAATAAATAATAATAGTATTAACAATAGTATTAAGCGATGGTATAATTTTTCTAGAGAAGAATTAGAGCAAAATTCTGAAAATATAAATTATTATTATTTATTAGGAATAATCAATTCAAAATTAGGAAATTATTTTTTAAATGAGATTAGAGGTGTTGGGAATATTGATATCAATCCTGAATATTTGAAAAATATTCCTATCCGTACTATAGATTTCTCCAACAAAAAAGAAAAAGCACAGCACGACCGCATGGTAAGCCTCGTAGAGCAAATGCTGGATGCACAAAAAGAAGGACACAGCGGCAAAAACATTACCGAAAAAGATAAACAGCTTGCCCAACAACGCATAAATATCTTAGACAAGCAAATAGACTCCCTTGTCTATGAGCTTTACGGGCTGACGGAGGAGGAAATTAATATAATTGAAAATTAAGAATTAAAAATTACAAATGAAGAATAATCCCATAGGGATTAATCAACTGTAACATAGCGAATCTGGGGGTCATCTAAATCCCGATTATAGAACATAAAACATAGAAATAGAATCAGAAGGATGAACAACTCGTAACGGAGTTGAAAAAACTTTGTGAAACTTTGCGTCAAACTTTGCGAAACTTTGCGTTAACTCTGCGTCCTTTGCGGTTAAATGCCTTTAATTCAATTAGGAGTTGACAGTGTGGAATTTTAGGAGTTCTTTTTAACTTTCAACTTTCAACTTTCTACTTTTTACTGATAGAGTAATTACTCGATAAATATTCTTGGCACTCTTGCGGAAATCGAAGTGAGAACTTCCCAGATAATTGTCCCGGCTCTTTCAGCAATTTCGTAAGCTGAGATTATTTCATTTCCCTGTTCTCCGATTAATACAACTTCGTCCCCGATATTTATATCATCGTCGCCAATGTCAGCCATCAATTCATCCATACAGATTGCACCGACTATGTCATATCTCTTGCCCTTAATCAGGCATTGGGCTCTGCCTGTCAATGATTTAAAATATCCGTCTCCATACCCGATAGGTATTGTAACAATATTAGTAGGTTTATCCGCAATGAATAATCTTTCATAGCTGACAGACTCACCTTTTTTTATGGACCTTGTAAAAGCGACTTTTGATTTTAAAGTAAGAACCGGTTTTAAATATAAATTTTCATATAAGCTTTTATTAGGTGGATAACCATAAAGCATTAACCCCGGACGAACAAGATTAAAATGGCTTTCCGGAAAATTTATAACTGCTCCTGAATTAGATGCATGTGTATATTGAAAAGTATATCCAGCCGAATTTAATTTTTCCAGTGTATCGTTAAACAGGTCAAGCTGGCGTTTTACGAATTTGTAATCCGAAGTTGAAGTTGCAAAATGAGTACACACGCCAATCATTTCTAAATTGGGCAGCCTGCTGACATTTTTCATAAATTCCACGGCATCCCAGGGCTGAACACCTTCCCTGTTCATACCGGTTCCAATCATTAAATGGACTTTTATATTTTTATTTTGTTTAACGGCTTCGCCGGATAATACTTCCATAACATCCATAGAAGATGCAAGCGGCTGCAAATCGTACCTGCAAATATCTTCTGCTTCTTCCGGCAGGGAAGGTACCAGGACCACTATCGGTTCAGTATCGCCCGATTGCCTTATTGCAATTCCCTCTTCCGGGAAAGCCACTCCCAAAAATTTTACATTTTCCCTGCGAAAAGCTTTTGATATTTCTACTATTCCATGTCCATAACCGTTTGCTTTTACAATTGCAAGAACTTCTTTATGATTGATGTATTTTCTTAGAACAGATATATTGTATTTTAACTTTCCTAAATCTACTTCAGCGTATGTACCACGCATAATTTCTATAATTTCCAATTTGTATTATTCATAAAAACTTGGCTAACTTTTTGATAGTTTATATTTTCGTAAATACTTTTTCAAAAAATAACCCGTAACTGAATACAAAATTAGTCAAGAAACGGTAACATTTTGGTAAAATATTTAATTGTTTTAGTTTACTTAATTTATGAAAATAAATAAGCCCAATTTTACTTAAACTTTGGAATCTACGATGAGAAACAAAATCTATATATTAATTTTATTTACAACTTGGTTTGTTTATTCTTGTGCAAGTACAAATCCTTGTCCCGAAAATCCTGCAATAGGAAATCTTGGTTCTGTTATTAATACCGGGAAAGATGACTACCTGCCTGTGGTTTTTGAGAATAAATTATATTTTACAAGTATAAGACCGGATTCAAAAGGTAAGGAAGAAATTTATACATCGCAATATATAAACGGCTCTTTTACTCCACCGGTATTAGATACTACTTTACCTTTGAGTAAAGAAAAAAATACAGCCTCTCCATCTTTTTATTATAATCCTCAAACCGGAAGAAAGGAAATGTATTTTGCCGGGGTTGCTAAAGACAGCAAGACAGGAAACAGGGATATTTTCGTTTCATATTATAAAAAGGGCGTGTGGACAAAACCGGAAGCTTTGAGTGATAGCATTAATACGGAATATTATGAATCACATCCCTGCATTGCTCCTGATGGAAGTTATCTATTATTTTCATCTGACAGACCGGGAGGAATCGGACAAATTGATTTATATATTTCCTGGAGGAAGCCCGATAATTCATGGTCGAAAGCTGAAAATCTTGGTGCTCATATCAATACCCCGTTTTCGGAAATTGCTCCTTATGTCTCTTCCGACGGGTCTTTATATTTTGCTTCAAAAGGCTATCAAAAGAAAACAGGATTGGATATTATAAAAGCGGTACAGGTCAAAAAAGGTCAATGGTCAAATCCAAAAATTTTACCATTTCCCATTAATACAGAATTTGATGAATCCGGTCCTTCAATTATAAAAGATAAATTAGTGCTTGCTTCCAATAGAAAGAACGGGTGCGGCGGCTGGGATATTTATGCTTTTCAGCTTTGCGGTCCGGTAGTTCTGGATGGGAAAATTTCTTCTAAAAGCGATGGACTTCCACTAAAAGGAAAAGTTGAAATTTTCAATTCTGATAATGAAAAGATTCAGGAAAAACCAGTTGATGAATCCGGAAAATTTTCTTTGAACATGACAGCCAATGATAAATTACATTTGAAATATACTAATCCTTGCATTCCTGATTTAGTAGCCGAGCAGGATGTTGAAAGTCCCTGTTCCG
>JBEKWK010000114.1:0-8577 GCA_049513175.1 FCB group bacterium | reverse complement strand
AAGATTTTAAACCTTAATATCAGTTAAATATTATGAATCAAAATATTACTTGTTATAATCGAGTGCGGACAGAACTTGATTTACGAAAGGGAAATTCTATGTTTCGATTTGGTGCAATTTTATTCCTGTCTTTTTTTCTGCTGAATTATTTTGCCTATACCCAGGAATATGCCGAAAAGCCTTATGATTCACGAGCCGGTTACGGTTTGCTCCTTAACCTTGATTACAATCAACATTCTGCAAAATTCCAGGGTTTGCCCGGCATACCGAGTTGTTGCCCCCGTTATGAAACAGGGAATGGTTTTGGACTAAATCCCGTTCTTTTTTATATTTACCCTTGGCAAGATAAATGGGAATTATCAATAGGGGCTGGTTTGACGGTACTAAGTGCTAAGCTAAGTGCCACAGAGCCAGTTCATCTGTCCGGACCTCCTCCAAATTTTATCGGAGTTGACGGTTTGTTTCAATATACAATTGATGCTTCTATTTGGTCAGTAGGATTACTTCCTCAAATTATATACAGGATGTCCGACCAGCTTTCTCTTCAGGGTGGTATTCGGGCAGGATTTCTAATGACAAAGACTTTTTCGCAAATTGAAGAAGTGAAATCAGCTACAGGTGTATTCACTGACACCAAAACCAGGACAAGAAATGCTTATTCAGGTGATATTCCCGATGCCTCAGCAATTGACCTGGGGCTTGTTGTAGGGGCAAATTACAGGTTCCCGTTAAATTCATCCTTTACTTTATTTCTTGTACCCGGCGTTTCATATTCATACGGTGTAACATCAATAGCATCGAGCTTAAACTGGCATGCAACGTCTTTGAACGGAGGAGTTTCGATAATATACGCACCGAGGGAAATTATTCCTCCCATTGCTCCGCCGGCACCGCCGCCGCCGCCGCCGCCGCCGCCACCACCGCTTGAAGTACCGGTTCTCGAAGCTGTTATTACGGCTGTTTCGGTTGATAAAGACGGGAAAGAATCTCCTGTTTCAAACGTAGTTGTCGAAGAATTTGCATCTACGAGGTTTCAGCCGTTTTTGAAGAATGTATATTTTGATTCGAATGCATCTGCAATTCCAGCGAAGTATAAAAAAATGACACCTGAGATTAAAGAGAAATTCAAAAATGATGATAAAGTATTATTCAATTTGCCGACTCTCGATGTTTATTACCAATTACTCAATATTTTCGGAAAGAGGATGCTTAAGAATCCGAGTATAGAATTGACTTTGACAGGATGTAACTCCGATGAAGGTATTGAAAAAGGGAACCTCGGAATTTCCCAGCGTAGGGCAGACAGGGTAAAAGCATTTCTCGTTAACGAATGGGGTATAGACCCTGCAAGAATTAAAACTAATGCAAGAAATCTGCCCGAAGTACCTTCCAGTCCTACAGACCCGGACGGTATGGCTGATAACAGGCGCGTCGAGATTGATGCAAACTATCCCCAGCTCTTCGACCCGATTAAAGTTGACGAGTTGACTAAGAGAACGAATCCTCCTATTATAAGGTTCAAGCCTGTTGTTACTTCTGATGTGGGCATCAACAACTGGCAGATAATTACATCACAAAGAGACGGCGAGTTGAAAGTATTTTCCGGAAGTAAAAATTTACCACCGCAGATTGATTGGGTACTCGAAAGAGAAGAAGAATATATTCCTAAGTTTGATGAACCGGTAAAATATAAACTTGAAGTAACTGATAATGATAATAAAGTCTGGGAGTCCAAGACTCAGGAATTGCCTATCTCCCAGATTACTTTACAGAAAAAAATGGAAGATTTAACTTTAGCGGATAAAGAAATATCTAAATTCAGTTTTATTTCTTTTGATTTTAATTCGTCTGAACTTACACGCGAGCATAAAACTATTGTCGAACTCGTAAAAAAGATGATGAAGAAGAATTCGACCGTAAGAATTGAAGGTTATACGGATAGAACAGGAGACCCAAACAGGAACAAGACATTATCCGAAAAAAGAGCTTTGTCTGTTGCTAAGGCACTCGGATTAAGCCAGAATACTGCAAAGGGAATGGGTCCCACGTTGATTTTTGATAATGATTTACCTGAAGGCAGATTCTTCAACCGTACTGTTAATGTTACTGTGGAAACGCCGGTTGAACTGAAATAAGTGAGAAACATGAAAATATTTTTAAACGTCATTCTGAGCGTAGCGAAGAATCCAGAATTTATAAGGCTTATGGATTCTTCACTTCACTTCGTTTCGTTCAGAATGACATTTTTCAAAAGTTTTCTATAAAAATAATGTAACAAAATGCTCTGAAATGTGTTTATTACAATATAATAATAACATTAATTTAATAATGATTTGAAAATTCATACTCCGGGGGAGAAATGAAAAAGTTAATTATATACTTGGTTTTGATTTTTTTAGGCTGCATTAGCTTTAACAAACAAGCACAATCGCAACCGACTAAAGCTCAATTTGCAACAATTGACAGTATTTATTATGATGCTTATCCCTGCCTGCGTGCTACCTATGCAGTTTGGGATTCTGCCGGGAACGACATGAGAGTAAACAATGCGAATGATATTATTATAACAGAAAACGGCAAAATCAAAACCCAGTGTGCCAATTCTCCTGCCTGTTCTCAGGGTGAACGTTCTTTCTCTGCAATTTTGCTACTTGATATGTCTTCATCTATGGAGGCTGGAATTAATCCGCCAAGTAATTCAACACCTAAATATATGGCGGGTCAGCAGACTATAAGAGATTTTATAAGCAGACTTCCTCATACGGGAAATATAGCACTGAATTGCGAAGTCGCTATAGTTGAATTTGGTGGAGGGGCATTACTTATAACCGGTTTTACAGACAATATAGATACCTTATGGAAAAAGACAGGTTCTAATTATTATCAATTTTTAACATATACCGATTATAATGCTGGATTTATAGTAGATAGAAATGGTGATTCTATTAATACTGCTTTAGATGTTGCTAAAAAGGCAAGATATAAACCTGTAATAATATTTATGACAGATGGCAAACATATGGAGGATTATGCAGGTGGAAATAATCCGGCAGATGGACCTTTTAAAATAATGGCTGTAAGAAATATATGTAAAAGTAGAAGGCCATCTGTATATGTTTTTGCAATAAAAATCGGCACTGATACTCTTGACCCTGTAAGTGAAAGTTATTTGAAAGGCTTAGCTGGTATTGAAGTGGGAACTATTAATGGGCAACCTGCACAAAATTATTATCCTAATATAACCGACCCCGACCAACTAAGTTCTATTTATCAATATATAGCTGATGTCTGCGGTCAAGTCGGTTATCCCTCGCCCTGCGATGTAAAATGGAAAACCGATTGTGCGGGCGGCGGGAACCTGATGTTAAATTTCCCGGCATATAATAATCTTTCCGCAAGCTATACATTTGCTATACCCGATGGCGTAAAGCCTAATCTCGACGTAACTCCAAGGTCTATTACTTTTAATAAAGACAATCCGACCGGCAATTATGATACTACTATAGTGATTAAAGCTCTGCAGAATGCCGTGGATGTAAATGACCCACCTTTCAGTTCACCTGACCCGAGGTATAAAATTACTGATTGGGGTGTAAAGGGAAAGCCGCCGTTTACTTTGGCAAAAGGAGAATCAACAACAATTACACTTGAGTATAGCCCTATGGATTCCCTATGTTCACACGATACGCTTAATGTTCTCGGCTCAATGTGTACCGGAAGCGATATCGAGGTGCAGGGAAGGATGAGTCTGTTCGCTCCGAAAGTTGATATGGGAAGCCAGACGATAAATACTACAAAAAATCAATTAATTTCAAACGAATTTTGCAACCGATGGTGTACACCGGTACTATTAAAGAAAATTATTTTCAGCGGCGGTGATGCCCCAAGTTTCAAGTTAATCTCAACAGTCCCTCCATTACCTGCTACATTGCAGCCCGGTCAATGTATAGATTTATCAATAAATTTTATACCTTTGTCTACGGGGACAAAAAATAGCACTATTGAATTTCAGACTGATGCGGGAAATGTGGATACGGTTATTACGGGAATAGGTACAGGAACAGCAGGCATAGATTCGGATAATCCAATTACATTTAACTTAGCTTGTCCTGCTCAATCACCAAAGGACATTACATTTCAACTTAAAAATACGGGACCGATTCCTATGACGGTTGATTCAAGTAATTTAATTGGTAAGGATGCAGGCGAATTTTCTGTTGTCAATCCGAATCCTGTACCATTTGATATTGCCGCTAATTCCAATATAGACATTACAATAAGGTTCGCTCCACATTCTGCAGGAATCAAAACCTGTTCACTTGAAGTGAAAAGCAGTGCTACTAATTTGCCTACATATGATATAATATTACAGGGAACACTCGACAGCATTAATTATGAACCAAGTTCATATACCTATGATTTAGGCACGGTTTGTCTCGGTACTCCTAAAGATATAACGATTCCTATTCAAAATACCGGAACTAAGGATTTGCAGATAAGTGCTTTCAATAAGCCTGCTACAGTTACTTTAAACCCCGGGACATTACCCGTGATAGTCGGACAAACCGCAAATTTTGATTTAACTTATACACCTGATATCGAAGGACCGATAAATTCGACTTTGGTTCTTACCGAAGCAAATTGTAGTTGGCAAAAAACAATTGCGTTAACAGGAACTGTTTACGACCCGAAAGTTACTACTGTTCCTCCAAATGTAATAGTTTCTTCGAATACAAATGTTGCAACGCAAACTACAATTACTATTACAAATCCTTCTGCAAAGAATGATTTGATAATAAATAGCATAACTCCACAGGATGATCCGCCATTTAAATTTATAAGTTCTACTCCTAAATTACCTACAACCTTAAAAGCCGGCGAGACTATGCAAATCGTAATACAATATTTGCCGCCGGATAACACTGTCGTTAATTCAAATCTTGTATTAACCGGTATGCCCTGCCATGATGTGTTGATTCCACTGACAGGCAACCCGGCACAGGCAACTGCCGATATAGTTATTGATACTTATTCCGGACTTGTAGGACAGGTAACCCCTGTGAATATTAGAATTGATAAGCCGGTTAAGTTTGCCGAATCGAATACAAATTTTGTGAATACAACATTGACTTGCGATGCAATGTTAGATTTAGCTTCAAATCCTGATGGGTATTCCGATATAGTAAATGGTACTACAAGAACGATTACTTTAATAAATTTAACAGTTCAAAAAATTAACGCACCCCAGATTATTAAAACATTAAATATGGTTCTGTCAGATTGCCCGAATCCGAAGACTACTCTGGTTTTAAGCAACACAAGTTCCGACCAGAAAAACGTTGCATTCAATCCTGTGGATGGCGAATTTGATTGTCTTGCGGCTTCCGAAATTATACAAACAAAAAATTATTCAGCTCGTCCCGGAGAAGAAGTTGATATTTTAATTTATCAATCGAATGGGGTCAATATGTCGAGCTTCCATAAAAGTATCAGCACCGATTTAAAATTTAATGCTACCTTACTCGAGCCAATTGGCGGTACGAATATGGGGACGGTTGACCGGTTAAGCCGTCAGAGAACCGTACCGTTAGACGGTATTCCTGTTAATACTACAGCGACCGAGCAGGCAACTAAAACATTTAAATTCCGTGCAATGCTTGGTGATTCGGTATCAACTCAGTTGATTTTGCAGAACTCGAGAGTGGAAGTCGGACAAGCTAATTTTGATGAAACTAACATAGGCACGTTTACATTGCTGGGTGTTTGTAAAAATATTACAACCGGTGTATTGAGATTATACGACCCGACAGGGACAGCTCAGTTTATATCCATAAAACCGAATCCTGCTTCTTCGGCTGTCCAACTCGATTACGAAATATCCGAGAAGGGTAATACAAAAATCTGGCTTGCAAATGTACTCGGTAATAATGTGCTTACCTTGCTCGATGAATATTCCGAAGCCGGGGTTAAATCTCTTAGCTTTAATACGATGGATTTATCCAACGGCGTATATTTTATTATAATGCAGACACCGACTCAAATTTTTAACTCGCGTATAAGCATTATAAAATAAAATTTTTTTTGAAATGTGTTTATTATAATATAAAGTTAATATTAATTGAAAATAATGATTAAGAATATATATACCGGAGAAGAAATGAGAAAGTTGTTTATATACCTGTTTTTTATTTTGCTGGGATTCAATGCAATTGGGCTGAAAGCTACTTCACCACCGACTGCAGCACAGAGTGCAGTAATTCAAGGTGTTACTTTCGATAACTATCCCTGTCTGAAGGCTACCTATACCGTCTGGGATACCTTAGGTAATGACATGAGAGTCAGTAATGGTAATGATATTATTATAACTGAAAATGGTAAAGTCAAAACACAGTGTGCCAGTTCTCCTTTTTGCGGACCTCCGGGAGACAAGTCTTTCTCTGCAATCGTATGTGTGGATATGTCTTTATCCATGCTTGACCCGATAAGCACAACGGATGGACAGTCACGCGAATCTGCAGCACTTGCCGCTATCAGAGGTTTTATATTAGCTCTGCCTGTTTTCACTAATGCAAACGGTAAAAAACAACTTCAAAATTGCGAGGTTGCCATTATGCAATTTGACGGAGGTGCGGAACTTATTACAGGGTTCACCGACCTTGAAGATAGCTTAGTTAAAATGACAGCAACAAGTAAATATAATACAAGGGTTTTCACTGATTATAATGCTGCCTTTTATAAAGATAAATGGGGTAATAAAACAAATACTGCATTAGACATTGCCAATTCTGCAAGGTATAAACCTGTAATTATTTTTATTACTGATGGAGGACATGATGCTAATTATGCCACTCCTGCTGATGGTTCCGAACCGAGGGACGGAAGAGTTATGCTTCAGGAAATAGCAACAATATGTCATACAAGAAGACCAACTGTTTATGTTTTTGTATTTCAAATCGGTACGGAAGTTATTGACCCTGTAAGTCAGGGATATTTAACAGGACTTGCAGGAATCGAGACAGGAACTATTGGTGGGCAACCGGCAAAAAATTTATATATGCACATGACAGATGCCGGAGTATTGAGTGATATTTTTGCTAATTATATTCCCGCAGTTTGTGGTCAGGTCGGTTATCCTACACCGTGCCAGGTACTTTGGAAATCCGATTGTAACGGCACCGGACCACTGATGTTAAATTTCCCGTCATATAATAATGTATCGGCAAGTTTTTCATTTACAATTCCTGATGATGTAAAGCCTAATCTAGATGTAAATCCAAGGAACATTACTTTTGATGAAGATATTCCAACAGGAAATTATGATAAAACATTAGTAATTACTGCCCAAAAAAATTCAGTTGATGTTGATAATCCGCCGTTCAATTCACCTGACCCAAGATATAAAATTACGAACTGGGGTGGAAAAACTCCCCCCTTTACATTGAATAAAGGAGAATCAGCAACTATCACACTTGAGTACAGCCCTACAGATTCAATGTGTTCAAGTACTACGCTTAATGTTCTCGGCTCAATGTGTACCGGAAGCAATATCGATGTACAGGGAAGGATGAGCCTGTTCCCTGCGACAGTGGACATGGGAACGCAGACAATAAATATACCCAAGGATCAAACTATATCAAACTTATTTTGCAACCGTTGGTGCGTACCGGTTAAAGTCACGAAAATTTCATTTTCAGGGGGTGATGCCGCAAGCTTTAAACTTGTATCAACAACCACACCTCCTCTGCCTGTTACATTACAACCGGGGGAATGTTTGAGTGGCACGATTGAATTTACACCTTACTCAACAGGTGATAAAAAAAGCAGCATAGTCGTGCAGGCTGATAATCCAACATTAACTGCAGATATAACCGGAATCGGCTCGGGCACAGCAGGTATAGATTCGTATGACCCTATTGCATTTAACCTCGGTTGTCCTGCTCAAGCACCAAAAGATACTACTTTTGAACTTAAAAATACAGGACCGATACCCATGACTATTACTTCCGCCACCTTTATAGGTCCGGATACTTCAGAATTTTCTCTTGTCAGTCCAATTCCGTTTCCAACAAGTATGCCTGCTAATGACAGCATAGCAGTAACAATCAGGTTCACACCGCATTCTGCAGGAACGAAAACAGATACGTTTGAGGTTGTAAGCAGTGCTACTAATCATCAACCGTCATATAAAATTATTGTACAGGGGACACTCGACAGCATTAATTATGAACCGGGTTCTTATACAATGGATTTAGGTACACTATGTCTGGGAACAAATAAAGATACACTTATATCTATACAAAATACCGGAACTAAGGATTTGCAGGTTAGTGCATTCAATAAGCCTGCTACGGTTACTTTAAATCCTGTATTATTACCCGTAACAATTGGACAGACGGCAAGTTTTGATTTAACTTATACACCTGATGTCGAAGGACCGATAAATTCGACTTTGGTTCTTACGGAGGCAAATTGTAGTTGGCAAAAAACAATTGCGTTAACAGGAACTGTTTACGACCCGAAAGTTACTACTGTTCCTCCAAATGTAATAGTATCTTCAAACACAAATGTTGCAACACA
>JBEKWK010000113.1:0-8584 GCA_049513175.1 FCB group bacterium | reverse complement strand
TATTTCAAATAAAAGAAAAACCGTAGAGGCAACCAAATCATTATTTTCAAATGCAGGATTCAAAATTGAAAATATTAAAGAAGATTCCTTTTCGATGCGTTTTATTGATGGAACATCATTTTTAAATCATTATGTTATTAAATTCGCTTTCATGCCGAGTTGGATGGAAATTCTTAAAAAGGAGGATTTACATTTTATCTTTAACGAAATAGAAAACGAATTAAATGCCAAAGCTGAAAAGGAAGGAGAACTAAAATTAACCATTCCATTTGCCTGCATTAATTGCAGGAAATAATTTATATTGTGAAATTTTCAGGATAGAATATTTCCTCAAGTACTAAACCCTGTGGTTGTGCAAACGAAGATGCAAGTTCCCTGTTGCACAATTTTAAAGCCTCTTCAATTTCCTTAATCGTTCTCTTCTCTCGTGCTATATCTATCATTGCTCCAACTAACGCTCTAACCATACCGTATAAAAATCTATTTGCCCGAATTTTCAAAAACCATCGGTTTTCATCTATTTGTTCCCATTTACATACTTCTACGTTACATTTATGATTTTTAATCTCTTCGTTATTTTTTGAAAAGGTTGTAAAATCATGTATTCCGATAAATATTTCAGAGGATTTTTTCAATAATTCATAATCCAATTTATATTTAATTAAAGTTGAAAATCTTCTCAAAAACACAGAATTAGCGGTGTGAATCGAATATGAATACTCGCGTGCAATGGCATCATACCTTGCATGAAAGGTAGTCGGAACAATTCTTCCACTAATTATTCTTATATCATCAGGTAAATTAGAATTAAGGGCGTGTGAAATTTTATAATCAGGAATAGAAAATTTAATTTTTTGTTCCTCGGGAATTATCCCATGAGCTACCTGTCCCCTCGCATGAACACCGGCGTCGGTTCGACCTGCGGCAATAAGATTTATTCTGTATCCGCATATTTTAAATAATGCTTTTTCTATCTCTTCCTGAATTGTAACTGCGTTTGGCTGTATTTGCCATCCTGCATAATTTGTACCATCGTATTCGATTTTTAGTATTAAAGTTTCCATATAATTATATTTATTCATTTAAAGGCATATTAGACTAAATGTTATTTTATATTTAAATCAAATTCACTACTCTGGAATTATCTAATAGGTTAATTTACAAATAATTTACGAATTATTTATTGCAGATTTTTAGTCAATTTTTAGAATTTAATCCAAAATCTAAAATCTAAAATCTAAAATCCATAAATAGGTTTTGCTTTTTAATAATAATTTTTGTATAATGCTTTATTAAAGTTATGTACCACTTAAAAGAAAATAAATTATGAAAAAATTAATACTTGTTTTTCTTCTAATGTTTATAGCCTCACAAGCTTTCTCTCAATCATATTACAGAATAAAAAAAGTTGGAACCGAAAAAGATTACAATATCAATACCAGTGGCACAGTTGTCATACCAAGTACTGCAAACGGATATTTATCCGACCCAATTGCATTACCATTTACATGGAAATTTTTTGGTGAGGATGTAACACAATTTAAAGCAAGTGATAACGGTTTTATCACTTTTGATGTCAACCAGGCAATCAATGATACGGGAAATGTCGAATTACCCTCAGTTAATGCCCCTAAAAATGCAATTTTTGCTTTATGGGATGATTTGGAATTTAAACCAATACCATCACATCCAGAATTTGAAACGGATGCAAAATATTTCATATATGGAACTGCACCAAAAAGAGTGTTTGTGATTCAATGGATAAATGCTTCTTTGATAGACTATACAACTAATCTAACAAAAATGTCATTTGCTATCCGATTATATGAGGGGGGTGATTTTGATTTAGTATATAATTGCGGCACACCAATAACTTCCAAAATGGTCAATGCAACTATCGGGGCTCAAAATGCAGATGGTACTCAAGGTATGGAGGTACCGGGCAGCCCCTATCTTCCGTTTCCAAACCCTTTAGGTATACAATCGAATGCTACCGATAGTATTTATGTATTCAAATACGGAGTACAAAAATCTTATGATGTAGAAATGAGTTCGCTTCAGGCTCCTGCAATTGCATCAAAAGGTACCTCAGTTACTTTCAGTAGTAACCTTACTAACTGGGGTACTGAAGATTTAACATCTTTTACATTAAATTATTCGGTCGATAATGGCACACCTGTTTCATTTAATATCACAGATGATACTATTCAAGGAAGTGGTGGTTCAACATTGATTAATTTCCCGGGTAGCTGGAAACCTTTACAATCCGGTAAATTTGTTAAAATAAAAGCATGGGCTTCAAATCTGAACGGTCATCCCGATGAGAATAATGTAAACGATACAACTGTTACATTAGTATTTGTAAATAACGGTACGACAGTACCGACAAAAGTATTAATAGAAGAAGGCTCCGGCTGTTGGTGCGGATATTGCCCCGACGGACATGTTCAAATGAGAAAAATTTTAGCTAACTACAAAAATGTTGTCGGAATTGTCCATCATTCAAGTAATGGAAATGCTATAGATTCAATGGAAACAAAAGATTGTGATATCCCTATTAATTATGCATATCAAACAATAGGCTACCCATATGCAATGGTTAACAGAACATTATTTAATGGTGAACCTTATGTTTGTATAGACCGTACAAATAATAATTGGCAGACAAAAGTAACAGAAGCATTAAATATAAATACTCCCGCTTCAGTAACTATAGACCGAACTTATGACCCGGTAACAAGAAAAATTGATTTTACAGTTAATGTAAAATTTGCTGATTATGCATTAGGAGATATGAGAATCAATGCATTCATTATAGAAGATAATGTCAGGGGACTTGATTACACCGGAATTTTACGTTTGGCTTGGACACAACACAATTATTATAGTAGTGAATTAGGTTCTTCTGGTGTAAATGACTCAACAAATGAACTATTTTATACTCCCGAATATTTTGTCGGATATCTTCATAGGCACGTAGTTAGAGCAACTCTCACAGGTGCATGGGGAGATATAGGAATTATCCCTTCTATAGCAAATCCGGACCAAACTTATTCTAAAAGCTACAGTTATACTCTTCCACCAGAAGTTCAAGTTTCCTATGACACCCCTGGTATCAATACAATTTATCAATCAACAGACCCTGGTGTAGGCAGAAACAAAGCTCAGGACACAAAAATAGTTGCTTTTGTTTTAAATTATAGTGATGACCCCACACAAAACAGGGTTTTAAATGTAGCGGAAATGCCATTCGGTGAAGTTGGCGTTAATGAAAATACTAATACTCCAACAAATTCAACGGCAACTATTTATCCGAATCCTGCTTATGGTATCTCGACTATAGAATTTACGACACCTGTACTTACACATGCCTCGGTTGATATTTATAATGCTTTGGGACAGAAAATTCAGGCTATAAAAGAAGCAAACTTTATTCAAGGGACTCATTATATAGCTTTCAATGCGGATGCACTTCAAAACGGTACTTATTTCGTAAATATTAAAACTGATACAGGTACAATAACTCAGAGCTTTGTTGTTGTAAGATAAATTATTTATTATAATAAAATTATAGAAACGGCGGGGATAAATCTTCGCCGTTTTTTTATTTGTGAATTGCAACCTGCACTTCTATAAATTTAAAACATTTATTCATTTCTTTAGGATTGATGGCAATAAGGAAGCCTCTTTTACCACTATTAATATAAATTTTGCTTTCATCAAAAATCGTTTTTTCAATATAAACAGGTAACATTTTTTTTGTACCAAATGGGCTTGTCCCTCCAAAAATATAACCTGTTGCATTAGTTGCTTTTTTCTCATCACATTTGATTACCGATTTTGCTCCGATAATTCTTGCAAGTTCTTTGGTAGACACTTCACAATCCCCATGCATCAACATTAAAAATATTTGCCTGTAATCAATTTCAAAAACCAAAGTTTTTATTACAATATGCTCCGGTATATTCAATGCCTTCGCTGTATGAGTAGAACCCCCTTTCTCTTCATAATCAAATAAATAAGGCTCAAAATTTATTCCTTTTTCACGTAAGAAACGTACAACCGGAGTAACAGGAAAATCAATTTTTGTCATAATAAAAATTCACTATCTTATATAAATATGTTTTTTCTTATTATCAATCAAATGAAAAACTGCCATCACGGGATGAGAAAAAAGCATCTTAGGTCCCGAAAACCGCATTATTTCTTTGACTTCTTGCTTTTCTTTTTCCCTGTAACAATGTACTGTGCATTGCAAACAAGTAGGCTTATCATCATGGAACGGGCATCTCTCTAACCTGTTCATCGCATAATCCATAATCTCTTTGCATTCATTACATAAAGTCTCTGTCTTATGATTATACCTGCAATAGAGAATAATCATATTTTTTATAGTCAGCTTTTCTCTTTGAATTCTATTTTTAAATATAAACATTTTTCAAGTGAATAATTATTCTTTTCGATTTATAAATTGCTCTATTTTCTTTAATTTGTGTTTTACAGAAAAATTAAATCCAAGCTGTAAATAATTGATATGACTGTTATACGTAATCGAAATTAATAAATTGAATAAAATATGAAGTTGTTCTTCTTAGATTCTAAAACAAAATATAACAATAATTTAATTTATAGTATATTAATTATATCATTATTTTTAATTTTTTCTATATATAATATTCAGGCACAGACTTCTTATTACAGAGTTTTCCTGAAGGATAAGGGACCGGAAGAATTTAAGCCCGGAACATCTCTTTATGATTCTACATTAAAAATATACACAAAAAGAGCGATTGACAGACGAAAAAAAGTAAAACCTGCCGACTCGATTTTTTCCATTGAAGATGCACCAATTTACTTTCAATATTCAGACCGGATTGAACAAAAAGCAAAAATTGTCCTTAAGCTTAGGTGGTTCAATTATGTTGTTGTAGAATGCGATTCAGCTACATCAGAGGATTTAAAAAATTTTACATTTGTAAAAGATGTTACTTCAACAGGAAATAAATATCTAATACAGACAGAAAAAAACATTGAAAAAAAATCCGCAGCTAATAATTTATTATCAGATATTTTTGATAATTGCGGTGAATTTATATATGGGCAATCATATAATCAGGCTGCCCTCCTCAATGTACCAATTATTCATCAATTAGGTATAACAGGTGATGGTGTTTTGTTAGGTTTTCTTGATTCGGGTTTCAGATGGAGGAAACATTCTTCCACACAAAACGCTTCCGTTTTAGCGGAATACGATTTCATTTTCAATGATACTATCACCGCAAATGAACCTGTAGATGTAGGCAATCAGGATGGTCACGGCTCTTTGGTTTTTTCCACTGTTGCCGGATTTTCGCAAGGGAATTTAATAGGGATTGCACCATCGGCGGATTTTTTACTCTCCAAAACAGAAGACCTGCGTTCCGAAACTCATAAAGAAGAAGACAATTACGCCGCCGCACTCGAATGGATGGAATCCCTCGGAGTTGACATTACAACTTCCTCCTTAGGGTATTTTTATTTTGATTCAACTAATCAAAACTATACTTTTAATGATTTAGACGGAAAAACAACAATATCTGCCCAGGCTATCAATAAAGCTGTGGCTCGCGGAGTTATATGCTTCTCTGCTGCAGGTAATTCCGGTCCTTCACCAATGACCATTATTACACCGGCAGACGCAGATAGCTGCATAGCGGTCGCAGCAGTTCAATCCGACGGGAAGAAACCTGCAGGCTTTACATCGAGAGGTCCAAGAGGTGACGGAAAGAGAAAACCGGATATAGCGGCAAAAGGTGTAGGAGTAGTTGCCGCTGATTTGTCTAATCCTTATTCTTTTTTCCAGGTAGGCGGAACTTCTCTTGCAACACCATTAATTGCAGGTACGGCAACTTTAATAATGTCTGTATTCCCCGAATTGAAGCCATACGAACTAAGGAACTTACTTTTTAATTCAGGTTCGCAGGCAGATGCACCGGATGATACTTTGGGTTATGGTGTACCGGATATTTTAAAAGCGATGGAATCTTGGGGTATAATTATTTCTCCGGTTTCAACCTATACACTCAAGCAGTATCAAAGAATTTTGGTAAATATTCTATCAAACAATATTATTAATTCTTCAGATTTATACTTAAGTTTTGACAGTAGTTCTGCTTTTAATAAATTTCCACTTTACAAGACAATTTATTTAGGACAATATGTTGCTGATGTGCCTCTCAATTTATTCAATTATAACAAAGCAGAAGGATATATAATAGCAGAAGATTCAAAATCAACAAGAAGAATGCCCTACGACACTAATGAATATTTTGAGATTCAACCATATACGTACAAAATTCAATGTGGCATTGACCAATCTACATTGACAGATATAGTTGCAGATAAAAATAATGCTTATGTTTATCCTTCCATTGTCGAGGGTGGCAGGCAATCTATTGAATTAATAATACCTTTAAATAAATCAAGTTCCATACAAGTAGATATATTTTCATTACTTGGTCAAAGACTTTATTCACAATATATTCCAGAACGTGAGGCAGGTATTGGAGAATATTCTATACCTGTTTCAAATTATGCAATCGGAGCTTATTTCATTAATCTCAACCATTCAGGAACTAATGAAACAATACCATTTATAATTACAAAGTAACAAAATTATTTTCGATTTTTTGGCTATGTACGGAATAAAACTTAATTTTGTTATTGCAAAAGATTGATTTTCTTAAAGGACGGGCCCATAGCTCAGTTGGGAGAGTACTTGAATGGCATTCAAGGGGTCAGGAGTTCGAGCCTCCTTGGGTCCACGGTTTTAGAAGAAAGAAGAGAGAAGAAAGAAAATTAGAAGATAGAAAGAATTTAAGAGGGGTCGTAGCTCAGTTTGGTTAGAGCGCCAGTCTGTCACACTGGAGGCCGCGAGTTCGAGCCTCGTCGGCCCCGCAAAAAAAAGGAATATATCGTAAATATATTCCTTTTTGTTTTAAATCACCCCATCAAAGGCTGTAAAATTCCAAATGAATTTCCTTCGACATCTACCGCATAGGCAAATAAACCGATTCCGGGGATAGTATCTATTTTGGTAACAACCTGCCCCCCGTTAGACTTTATTTTATCAATTGCAGAATTTATATCTTCAACAGCGATAGTATTAACTGTCTTATCCATGATTTCACCGGATTTGTAGACGGCTCCGTCTATACCCATCTCCGGAGCTTCACCGGTCTTAATAAGCCAGTAATCCGTCTGTCCTTCCCAATGTGTGATTTCCCAATTAAATACTTTTTTGTAAAAATCAACTACTTTCTCTACATCCTTTGCAGGAATTTCGAAATGTACTACTCTTGCCATTTAACCTCCTAAAATTTATTTGAAAAAATTAATCACGTTGGTCTAATATGCTAAGCACTTCCGAGCATTTTATTTTAGCTCTTTCAACCATTCCCTCAGCGATTTTAATTGTATTATTCTTGTATTTTCCATCCTCAATGCCGGGCATATTGATTAAAACATTTTTATAAGCACCCCATATTCCGGTTTCCAAAGCTCTTGCCCCAACTTCAACATCTGACTTAGATGCTATGTTACCGTACTTTGCTAATTCGACCATAGCATCCCAGGCACTATCACCGAGTTTCATTGTGGTCAAAGGAACATCTATAGCTTTCTTTAGACCCTCCTGCATAGACTTATTTCTAATAGCTTGTTGTTCCTTTGTTTCTTTTGGTAACCTCATTGCTTCCATGTAATCATTAAAAGCATTAGTATCCGCATCAATCATCGGAATTAACTTATTAGTCAAGTCGTACAATGGAGGAATAATTTTTCGCATTTGAGGTTCAACATCATCAAATTTTCTCACACCGTATGTAAGCCTCGATACCATAGTTCCCAAACCGGTTCCCAATGCCGCAAGTAAAGCCGAAACGGAACCTCCTCCCGGTGCTGAAGTTCTCGCCGCAACACTTTCTATAAATTTTCTTACACTAAGACTTGCCAAAGGCTCAACACTATCATCTTTTATCATGTATTCGATTATTCGTTTATCCGGTTCAAATTTAGAAACAGAATTTAATCCTAATCTATCTGCAACGAGTTTAATTTTCTGGTCTTCTTCGATTATAAAAAGATTATCCTTTTTAATATAATAATCAGCCGCAATAAGCATTGCCTCTAATGGAATCAAACCAACTAATTCCGAGCCTGCCACACTAACATTTATTTTTTTTGCTTCCTTGACCGCTTCTTCAAAAGCTACATGAGGTGGTGTTACTTTATAATTAGTGAGATTAATAGAAATCTGAGCCATATTATATTCTTCGACGAACCAGCCAATTGCTTTTACCTCTTTCAAAGAACCCGGCTCGCTTTCACTCCTGCCTCCTTCACGAATATTAAGTGCGATTCTATGGGCTTGATTATTTGTTCCAAGAATATTAACATTATATGCAATAAGAAAAAATCTGGCACCTGCGGCAGTTGCTCCCCATTCGGGTACAAATACAACAGGTCCGAAATCAGGTTTCCATTCGGACTTCATAAGCTTTTTTTCCAGATCTTCGTATTCACCTTCTCTTATCTGGGGCAATTT
>JBEKWK010000112.1:0-8639 GCA_049513175.1 FCB group bacterium | reverse complement strand
ACAAAGCAATTCGTTTTCTATGGCGATTCCTATATTTTCAAAACCGATGTTACTTTGTCCAATATGGAATCCGTAATACCCGCAAGAGGATATAACTTGATTTGGGATGACGGTATCAGATATCAGGAACGGAACAGCGTTGACGAATCCGGTGATGCCGTTTCAATGGCTTCTCTCAACGGTGACGTGGAAGAATTAAATGCTTCCGACGAAAAGATGCAGGAGAAAAGCCCAACGGGTATTATAGATTTCACGGCAAACAAGACTAAATATTTCGGTGTTGCCTTTATACCACAGCCATACAATAGCTTTGACGGAACTGCCGATTTGCAGGGTTACAGGGTCAAAACAGGAAATGAAGGTGTAATTGAAAAATACGCCATGTCTTTTAGAATCCCGTATAGAGGCGGTGTACAGACAAAATCATTCATGGTTTATTTAGGTCCACTTGAATATGACATTCTGAAAAAGCTCGAATTATCAGCGATGATAAACTTCGGCTGGAAACTGGTAGTCCGCCCGATTGGTGAATACTTCATGCTTCCGATTTTTACATTCTTACATAAGTTTATTTCAAACTATGGAATAGCGATAATCATATTTTCTATTTTGATGAAGATACTGCTCTACCCGCTTTCTATCACACAATTGAAGTCATCACAAAAGATGCAGTTGCTTGGTCCTGAGCTTCAAAAACTGCGAGACAAATATAAGGACGACCAGAAAACACAGCAAAAAGAAACGATGAAACTCTATTCACAATATGGCATAAATCCCGCCGGAGGCTGTTTGCCTCTTATTTTGCAGATGCCTATTTTATATGCTCTCTGGGCTGTGCTGAGAACATCCATTGATTTGCGGCAGGCTAATTTCTTCCTGTGGATTACTGATTTATCAGTACCCGACCATTTTATTGATTTGCCTTTTTCATTGTTGGGAATAAAGACAATTTCCGGGCTTGCACTGCTCATGGGTATTACCATGTTCATCCAGCAGAAGATGACTATTACAGACCCGAAGCAAAAGGCAATGGTTTACATGATGCCCGTTATGTTCACACTGCTTTTCTCCAATTTCCCGTCCGGTCTGAATCTGTACTATTTCATGTTCAACTTGATGAGTATTGGTCAGCAGGTATGGATGAACAAGTTCTCGAGTAAAAAGCCGACACTTGAAGATTTGAAAAAATCACCTAAAAAAGAGGGCTTTATTCAGAAGAAAATGCGCCAGGCTCAGGATATTGCCGAATCACAGGGAAAAACTCTGCCCGGCAAGAAACTGCCTAATCCAAATAAACAAAATACAATTACTCCGACTAAATACAAACCGAAGCCGAAGAAGAAATGATTTTTAAATCGGTTGTCAGTTATCAGTCGTCAGTTTTCAGACAGTTGTTAGTTGTTAGAAAAAGACCTAACAAAATTTCAACTCCTAATTCCATACCTCCGACACCCTCCAAAACCCGCCAATTTCAACCTGCCCGGTTGCTCTGCAATTATTTTATTTCAAAGAACTTATTTTGTATTGACCGCTAAAACCGCTTAAAAAAGTGATTTTTTTCAGTTTTTGACTAATATTTTTTTTAATCCCTCCTTAAACCTTTTAAATAATTTAATTGCCTAGAGTTTTTTAACTTTGTGTGCTTTGTGTTTAAAGGTTTTTAATTAAGAATTTTAACACAAAGTTCACAAAGAATAAGACACAAAGTAGCACAAAGAATTAAATACAATCCGCCTTTTATCAAAGAACTAATGCAAAAATAAAACACAAATTTTAAACAGTTTTTTCAACCGTTTTTTAATTATTTTTTCAATAATTTTTTCAACGGTTTTTTCAATAATTTTTTCAACCGTTTAAAAAACTATTTAAAATCTTGTTGTAAATATAGATATAATATTGGCTTAGAAAAAATGCGGAATGGCTATTTTGGAATGAAACTTTGGGGCTCTTAGTGAAAAACTTTGTGTGCTTTGTGTTAAAAAAGATTTAAAAGAAGTTAAACACAAAGGGCACTAAGAATAAGACACAAAGAAAGCACAAAGAAAATATCACGCAAAGCACGCAATGAACACAAAGTCTCATCAGTAGAAAGTTGAAAGTATAAAGTTCAAAGTTCCGACAAAGAAAACTGAGAACTGATAACTGATTCAAATTTTCGACAACTGAAAACCAATAACGACTCGACTGAACTCGCCGGAGTCTGACAACTGATTTAAAACAACTAACTGTTTAAATATTAAATGAGCATATAATATTTTATTTTTTTATTTGGAAATTAAATTAATCTTTATTAAATTTATATTTAGTCTTTGTTAAATTCCCTATTTATTATATTTCTTTGAGGTCACTATGAATAATTTTACCTTTTATGTCTTGGGAAAGGGCGGTAACTCTGTGCTTAAATATTTGAAAAATCTTTTAATCATTACTATAATATGTTTAGCAGGGTTTTCTGCCGCATCAGCAACTGATTTGATTGTATCGTCAATCATCAGCCCTAAAGGTACGGTGTATGTAAATACGCCTGTTACAATTTCATTTGTAGTTGCCGATATAAATGTTCTCACGGCAGAGTTGTACGACAATACGGTCGTTATAACAAAACAAAATTCGACAATACCTGTATTTATGACTACTGTACAAGGAAGACCAATCCAGCCCGGAGATAGTTTAATACATACCGCTACACAAAAATGGACTCCGACAGAAGTAGGTGTATATTCTATTATGGTATCTGTTAATTATTCGCAGGATATAGACCACAGCAATGATACTTTGAGACAGGATTTCATCGTAGCAAGTTTGCCTTATTCGATAGATATAAGCAGAATCAGCTATAATAAACCGTTTACGGATTATTATTCTACTGCGGGATTGCTGAATTTCACATATATAGCATCACCTTTCTGGTTATATATGAATGTATTTGCAATGAAGGAAACCGATGAACTCGGCACATGGATTTTGCAAAATGTACTTGTCCCAAGCTTTGACGCAACTCATACAATTTCGTATTTTTTTGATTTGAGTTTATTAGGCTTGCAGGATGGTACACTTTTAGATTCAATATATGTTCAACCAATTTTTTCATTTTCCCCGTTGACTATTCCAATCCAAATAGCTAAGGATACGGTTCCAAAATATCCTATTATAGATTTAATATATGATATTTCAGATGGTGCTATGGATACGACCAAACTTCCATCGTATGATTTTTTACCACCTGTTGTTCCTGCGGCTGTGCCAATCAGGGATACTGTTTACAGGGGTTGTACCGTACCGAACATTGATTTGGATTCAAGTTTATATAATCCCGGTTCTGTTCCGGGATATGCCGGTGACTATAATGCCTGCGCCCCGACAGGAGCCGCAAACAGTATGCAATGGCTGGAAAATGTAAATCCGAAAATTTCTACAGGCTTAACTCATTTTGAAAAACTAAAGGAATTGAGCAAGCTGATGAAAAGGGAAAATAATACAGGTGTCTGGTTCGAGGATTTTATAAGAGGCAAGCTTGCATATATTGATAAATATAAATTACCTATAAGAGTTAATTTTCAAGGTAGAAACAGTAATGATGATATAGAATCAGATGATGGTATTGACCAAAAAGCTATCAATAAAGGAGGCGGAAAAGCTCCCACGGAGAAATGGCTGAAAAGTGAGATGAAAGATAGCGAAGATGTTGAGTGTTTTATCGAATATCATAAAAAAGATGCAACAACAGACAGTATTCGCGGAAGACATGTTATTACACTGACAGGCGTTGCTTCCGGTGGCGGCTTTAGTGATTTCTGGTATAAAGATGACAAAGATCAAAGCCATGCCGGCGGGACAAGGGAAACTCATACTACCTGGGATACTTTATCAAACGGGGAAGGGAAAATAGAAACTTATACAAGCGGTTCCTCTACTTTTTATGAGATTGTTTATGGTGCCGTGTCGGAAAGCTATGATTCGACAGTAGTATTCAAAGAAAAGGGAACCATAAAAAAAATCGGCGGAGCATTAAAAAGGTGGATATTTGGACCGCCGGGTCCTACTGAACTGAAAGCAGATGCTCCTAAATTAGTCAATATTGTCGCAGGGAACGGGCAGGAACAAAGCTGGTCAGTGAGAAATGCTCCTCTCGAATCTATCAGCTCTTCTTTCTTTGATATATTTATGACTGACCTCGGGCATTATCAATCGGGAGATTCCGTTAGTACTAAAATCATTTACGGGGATTCTATTTGGACGAGTAAGGATTCAATTCCTTATCCTGATATATTCACCTACCTTGTACAAGCAGTTCCTTTTGCTTATAACGGTGGTTCTACCGATAACAGCGGGTTCAAACTCAGCAATCCTTTGATTCCATCACCGCCTATAACATATACCGGAACAAATGTAATTATAAAGGATTCCATTTTATGGGGCTTAAATATTCCGTTTATAGATTTGGACAGCTCGAAATTTAATAAGGTTACTATTCCAAAGTATGCCGGAGAAATGGGAGCTTCTGCCCCTGCATCCGGAGCAAATGTTTTTGAATGGCTTCAAACGCAATATTTTAAGAATCCGTCATTCCCTACTTCGAGGAAAATATTGACTGATTTGAGCAGAATGATGAATCGTCAGCAGGACAGCGGTGCAACAAGGGATAATGTTATCAGAGCTTATCTGTATTATAACGATAGTCTGAAATTGAAAAGCAGCATCCAATTCCAGAGCTTGCGTCTTGGTACTGACGATATTCCGTCGCCGATAACTGTTTATAAACATAAAGCTGTGAATAAAAGTTCAGGCGTCAATAAATCACCTGACTGGACCTGGCTGAAAAACGCATTAGCAAATAATCAGCCTGTCATTATTGAGCTTGGTCTTTACGACAGCACAGGAAGATTATACGGAAATTGGTACAATGTAGGCGGTATATTAAGTCAGAACGGTGCTAATAAAATTATCCTTATGGAAGATATCAGGCAGGATTCTGCCGGCGGTCAGTTTAATAGTATGGTAACTTGGGCTACGACTGCCGACGGACTTGCGTATATTGATGACTGGTCGTCGAAAGGCTTGCTCTGTGTGATTGAATCAGTTGTTTCGATTTATTATGACCCGGCAGTTGTTTTCACGGGTGTAAATGATAACACAAATACACAAGCCTGCTATCTGAATATTTATCCGAACCCGGCAGACCAGGGGCAGTGCATGAAAATTACATTTACGAATCCCGAAAGATGTAATGTTTCATTATCCGTTTATGATATTCTCGGCAATAAAGTTGCAAATATTGTAAACGGGGAGCTTGAATCGGGAGATTATAATATCAACTGGGACGGCACTAACGCAAGCGGAGCCGCCTTACACGCAGGAGTATATATAATATCCTTGCAGGGACAGGCATTCCACGAAGAACTAAGATTTATAAAATATTAGAAGAAAAAACGAACAGCGGCACCGAGGGAGGTGCCGCTGGATTTTAAAAATAAGATTAAAGAAAATAAGCGCAGGTGTGTATCATTTATACACAATAAATTTATTTATAGATTTATTCCCATCCCTAAAAGTAGATTCCAAAAAATAAAGCCCAGAATTCAAATCAGAAATAGAAATTGAATTTACCCAACCATATTTATTTATATCACGATTATAACATAAATTACCAAATAAATCCACTATATTTATTGTTGATATATTTTCTTTATTAATACAAGATAAATGAAGAATATCCTTTGCAGGTTGTGGATTAATTATAATTTCATTTTTAGAACTATTTTCATTATCATTCACTGCGTCTGGTGGGATTTTACCACGCCATAATTCAGCATTATGTCTTAAAATTAAAATATCTCCATTATCAGATATTGAAACATAACTAACATCATTTTGTTGGTTGCCATAAAGAGTAAAATCATTAGGAGGTAAAGAGACGTATTCCCAAGTTATACCATCATTTGAGGAATATTGCAAACCATTATAGCAGACAACAAAAATATAATGATTATAAGGTAGAATCATTGAAATAGGATTATCCGAAAAATCTTTTTCCAAAGGAACCCAGGATTCACCATCATCTGTACTTTTACAAACTGCCTCAGTTGGTACTAATGGATCACCAAATATATTCCCTTTTTTATCAATATTGCTAATAATGATAGGGACATAATTATTGAAAATACTTTTTATTAGCCAGCTATTACCATTATTAGTAGATTTATATAGTAAAAAGGAATTACATAAAAATAGATTATCTGTGATTGGATTTGTAAAAATATAACTCGCTTTTGTTGTGTCATTATCTATATTTTTGAAATGAATACCATAATCATTTGAAATAAATAGACCCTTAGTAATCGAAGCTACAAAAATTTCATTTTTAGAATTAACACTAATATGATGAAAGATAAAATTATTATTTGTTGGGTCAAAATCAGTATCATCAATCAAAAGTATATTATTCCATGTTTTGCCTAAATCATTTGATAAAAAAATTCCTATAACAGAATCATTATTAGAGATATATTTGGCAGGACCACAAATAATATCACCATTATTTAAAGTATAAATAAAAGTATTGTTATAAGTAATAAAATTGGAATTCGTTAAAGTCCAATGTATTCCATTGTCTTCAGAAAAGTATAAATTACTATTTTCTTTGTTAGTATTAATTTTTAATAAAAAATTATTATTATTTAAATTAAATATATGGTATAGAGAATAATAGTTAAGTGGTATGTTGATTTGCTCAAAATTAAAGTCTATACAAAGAACTTCCGTTATTGAAAAAATAAAAAGTAAACAAAAGATAATTGTTTTAGAAATTATTTTCATAATACATCTCAAAAAAAAACAGAAAATATTTATTCAAATTTAATAATTTTTTGTCATAATATGGATTTTGTTATTATTTATATACTAGTCCTTTTTTTGATTTTCGTAGTTAATATCAAAATGTTCATTTTCTGATTTTGTTAATACCCTATATTATTATTAATTTTGTTTTTTTACGTCATTTGAAATTTTATATGAGCAGGTATCAAAAATTTATAAATAAAATTCTTAGTGGTACATCAGATAATAATATTGAATTTGATGAGTTATGCTTATTGCTTGAACAATTGAGATTTGTAAAACTAACAAAAGCCTCATAATATTTTTAGAAAAGAAGGAATCGAAGAAAAACCAAACTTGCAGTCTGATGGAAGTAAGGCAAAACCTTACCAGGTAAGACAAATAAGAAATTTAATTTTAAGAAATCAACTTGGAGATATAGATGAATAAATATGAAATTATATTATATTGGAGTGCGGAAGATGCTGCATATATAGCTGAAGCACCTGAATTAGCCGGGTGCATTGCCCATGGTGAAACCGAAGAAATTGCCCTTAAAAATATTAAAGAAGCAATGGAACTTTGGTTGAAAACTTCACATGAATTTAATGACCCGATACCTGTACCCAAAGGCAGGAAATTAATCTATGCTTAATAGAATAGTACACTGATATTTTGTTCATATCCAATAAAGTCTTAATTTTGTAGTTCTTTAAAACACAAGGAATAATAACATGGCAAAAAAAGAAGCAAGAATAATAGTAACTGTTGAATGTACCGAAGCAAAAGGCGAAGGCAAACCGGCATCACGTTACACAACTACTAAAAACAAACAACACACTACCGAAAGACTGGAATTGAAGAAATACAATCCATTTCTTCGCAGGCATACTTTGCATAAAGAAATAAAGTAAAGTGATTTACGATTTTAGATGTACGATTTTAGATTTAATAATTATTATCGTAAATCTAGAATCACGAAAAAGGGATTCCTGACTATTGGGGATTTAATATTTAAATCCTAAATCTAAAATTAGTGGATTCTTCACTACTTTCAGAATGACATTTCATTTATTGTACTATAATTAGTACGCTTCTCCTTTTTCAGCTAATTCTTGTCTCTTAATTTCTATCTTCTTCAATTTATCGGAAACTGCCTTGCCTAAATCTATTTTGCGGGCATTGGAATAATTCATAAGTGCAATGAGAACATCTGCGGCTTCATCGGCAAAGAGTTCATCGGCAACGGGTTTGCCTTTCCATTTTTTCTTTTCAGCATTGGCAAGTTCCCCGGCTTCACCGTTTAATTCAAGGCAGAAAAATTCGGGTGGTCTTTGAGTAAAAAATTCCTTTTGATATATATCGAACTTTTCCTGAATCTTTTGTAAAGATTCATTTATCAAATTAATCATACTATCGAATGATTCCATTTAGGAAAATCAATTTTGTTTTAATGGAATAGTGAAGGCAAAGGTGGAACCTTGTCCGAGGGCGCTTTTCACCCAAACCTTGCCATTGTGTGCTTCGACCAGCTTCTTGACAATCCATAGACCAAGCCCGGATGAAGCTTCACCTCCAGTAGGCTGGGCGCTAAGCTTTGAACCCCGCTGGAAAGCTCTTTGAATATCCTCTTCTGTTAAGCCCAATCCGTTGTCGCTGACTTCGACGGTTACGTCGTTATTCCCGTTCTTCCTGGTTTTAATACGAATTTTACCGCCTTTATGTGAGAATTTAATTGCATTTGAAACAAGGTTGTCTATTACTTCATCTATTTTCTGGTAATCCAAATCCACATCAGGCATTTCACCCTGTAAATCCAGAAG
>JBEKWK010000111.1:0-8669 GCA_049513175.1 FCB group bacterium | reverse complement strand
TTATCAAGCTTAGAGCAGTGTCTTTATGCTCCACAGCCACAAAAAGTAGCTCTAATTGGTCTTGGAAATCTCGGCAGGGCAATACTCGATTATTGCTATAGCAGGCATCCTAATATTTCAATCGCAGCTTCATTTGATAAAGACCCCGCTAAGATTAACCGCGAAATCAGAGCTTGCAGATGCTATCACATAGATAACCTTGAAAAAATTATCAAAAAAATGAAAATTGATGTTGCAATTATTGCAATTCCTACGGAACAAGCCCAATCCATCGCAAACAGGTTAATTAAATCCGGTGTCAAAGGTCTGATTAATTATACTCCCACGCGACTATACCTGCCCGATGATATTTATGTTGAAAACAGAGATATGATGATGGCTGTGGAAAAAGCCGCTTACTTTGCAAGAAATCTACACAAAGGAAATTTAAAGATTACTGTGGACATTGCAAATAATTAAAAATCATTGGGTGTAAAAAGTATAGTGTATTTAGGACTGAATATTTATTTTATTCAGTTTTTCTTTTAATGATTTATATTGTATTTCTTCTTGTATAAATCAGCATTTCGCTTATCACCTATTTTATTATATACGGCAATAATATTATTAATCGAAGTTGTATGGTTAGGATTAATTTCAAGAGCTTTTTGGAAATTTTGAATCGCTTCTTCATTTTTGTTTTGCCGGCTCAAAATTATGCCGATATTACTAAATACATCAGGATTTTTCGGACTAAGGGATGCGGATTTTTGATAATATGTTAAAGCTTTTTCAAAATTACCACTGTTTATATTGTTATTGCCTAATTGAAAATTCAGCAAAGCAAGATTATTACGGGCATACTCACTTTGTGGATTAATATTCAATACCGTCTCATAATAATAAATTGCACTATCAACTATTCCCTGCTTATGAAATATTGCTCCCAACTGGCTCAATAAATCAGGATTATTTGGATTATATTGCAAGCCAATATCTAAAGCTTTTCTTGCATTAACAAAATCATTCCGATTCAGATAAATATTTGCTTTATTAAAAGCGGCGACCATAAGCTGGCGTGCGGCATCCAGCTCGACAGGATTTATTGTCGCACCGGCACTTATTTTTATAGCCTCCTTTTGTTCTGCTATTGCAGAGTCCCATTGTTGTACCTGGTTATAATAAACACCTAACAGAAGATGAACTTTAGCATGGAAAGGATACTTTTGAGCAAGTTCTTTCAGGCGATTGCCGCCATTGTTTAATAAGGTTTGCTTTTCAACCGGATTTGTTTCTCTTGTAGAAGAATCAACAAGCATGTATGCTTCATACCAAGGGTCAATTGATTTAATTTCAGGCTTAGTCCATACAAATAAATATAAAATTATTAAAAATAAAAAAGGGATTAATAACCTGATTTTTGGATTATTAATACTCCAATTAATTTTATTCCGTGTTTTTTCTGTTTTAATGGTTTCGGCTTTTGTTGGGATATTTACAGCTTTACCTGCACCTTTATCTTGTGCAGGTTTTTGTGGAATTTTCCCACGGGTATTATCTTTTTTTGAAGTATTTATATTTTTTTTGCTTTTGCTCATGCACTTTTATAAAACCATTTAAGTTATAATATCTGACAAAAAAAAGTGTCATTCTGAACGGAACGAAGTGGAGTGAAGAATCCAAGTATCAATTTTATCCTGGATTCTTCGCTTCGCTCAGAATGACTTTATTAATGTTTCCTTTCAATTTTCACTACAAATTCTCTCATTCAAATTATTTATTTTCTTTCATAAAATCTTCCATAAAACTGACTAATGCTTTAATTGATTCAACGGGACATGCATTATAAATAGATGCTCTCACACCACCTACACTGCGATGACCTTTAAGATTTGTCATATTATATTTTGCTTTTGCTTCTGAAATAAATTTTTCTTCAAGTTGCGGTGTCGGCAGATTCCATGTAACATTCATCATAGAACGGTCAACCGGGTCTTTTATGGTTCCCTTATAAAATTCCGGATAAGTGTCAAACATATCATATAAAAGTTTTGCTTTCATAATATTATGTTCTTCCAATGCTTCCAAACCTTGTTTCAAAATCCATTTAAAGGTACGCCCAACCACATACACAGGTAAACAAGGAGGTGTATTAAACATCGAATCCTTTTCAATATGGGTTTTGTATTTCAACATAGTAGGGACTTTGTCTTTTGCTTTTTGTTCAACCCAAGATTTCTTAACTACAACCATTGTAACACCTGCAGGTCCGATATTCTTCTGAGCCCCTGCATAAATCAAATTAAATTTTGAAAAGTCTCTGCGGCAACTGAAAATATCGGATGACATGTCTGCTACAAGAGGAACATTTCCCGTATCGGGAATTTTCTTATACTCTGTACCATAGATAGTATTATTAGTTGTGATATGGACATAGTCAGCATCGCTATTGAATTTTATGTCTTTAGGTATGTAATTAAATAACGTTTCTTTAGAGCTTGCAACTACATTTGTTTCACCCACAAACTGTGCTTCTTTAATCGCTTTGGAAGCCCATTCTCCCGTATTAACATAATCTGCTTTGGTTACTAAAAAATTCATCGGAAGCATAATGAATTGCAAACTTGCACCTCCGCCTAAAAACAAAACGGAATATTCATCAGGTGATAAATTCATTATTTTAAGTGCGTCATTTTGTGTTTCGACAAATACGGCATCATATTCCTTTGACCTGTGGCTCATTTCCATAATGGACATTCCAAGATTATTATAATCAAGAACCGCCTTGCTCGTTTCCTCTAAAACTTCAACCGGTAGTATCGCAGGTCCTGCGCTAAAATTGTGTGCTCTTTTCATTTTGTAGCTCCTCGTTCAATATAAATAGTTTTAAAAATATTTGACAAAGTATAAGCAACAAAATTATAACAATTATTACTATTTTCACAAAAACTATAGTTTTTACAAATCATTTTTATAAATAAGACATAGTTCTTATATTAGAATTCAAAAAATGTGTAATGTTAATTAGTCATATAAAGAGGTTAATATGAAATATGTAATTCTATCCCTTTCAGTATTTTTAGGAATAAGTTTAATTTCATGTGTCACGGTCTTTAAGGCACCGACTCCCCCATGTATACTACCCTGGCCCGGTGTTCCTCCCGATGCTCCCAAAAAGGAAAATCTGGGAAGGAGCATCAATAGTGAGTATAGCGAAATCATGCCTGTGATTTCTCCTGACGGTAAAACTTTATACTTTACAAGAAGTAATCATCCGGAAGATGTAGGATATGCTTACGATGCTGGCAATGAAGACATCTGGTATTCGACTAAACAATTAAACGGCAGATGGTCCACTGCAAAAAATATCGGTCCTCCATTGAATAACAAGTATCATAATTTTGTTTCCTCTGTTTCTCCGGATGGAAATACCTTGCTGCTTGGAAATGTCTATCTTAGTAATGGCTCTATGGAAAAAGGTGTTTCTATTTCTCACAAAACAAATAAAGGCTGGGGTTTCCCGGAACCACTGGATATTCAAAATTTTTATAATACTGCAAATTCAAACGAATTTTATCTTTCCAATGACGGTAAGACTTTGCTTATGACCGTTCAAAGAAACGATTCCTATGGCGATAAAGATGTTTATGTTAGTTTCCTGATTGAAGGAAATAGATTTACTACACCGTTGAATTTGGGACCTGTCGTTAATTCTGATAAAGGTGAATTAAGCCCATTCCTTGCCGCTGACGGAGTTACTCTTTATTTTTCGAGTGAAGGTCATTGTACCTACGGCAGTGCGGATGTATTCAAATCAACAAGACTCGACGATACATGGACAAACTGGACCGAGCCTGAAAATCTCGGACCCGGCATTAACACTCCGGATTGGGATGCTTATTATGTACTTCCCGCTTCCGGTGATTATGCTTATATGGTATCTACACATGATTCTTATGGGGCAACTGATATTTTCAGAATGTTACTCCCACAAAAATCAAAACCCAAACCCGTATTGCTTGTCTATGGAAAAGTCCTTGATGCAAATACAAAAAAACCTATCGAAGCAAAAGTATATTATGAAATTTTACCGTCAGGAAAAGAAGCCGGTATCGCCCGTTCCAACCCTTCTGATGGTGAATACAAAATCACTCTGCCTGCAGGTGCAATTTATGGAGTTCGTGCCGAAGCACCGGGATATCTTGCAATAAGCGATAATGTTGATGCTACAACTGTGGACGAATACAAAGAGATTGAGAAAGACCTCGAATTAGTTCCGTTGCAAGTTAACCAGGCGGTAAGGCTTAATAATATTTTCTTCGATACTGACAAGGATGAATTGCGTTCGGAATCATTTCCGGAGCTTGACAGGCTTGTGAAAATTATGAATGACAATCCAAATATGGAAATTCAAATCGGCGGGCATACCGATAACAAAGGCAGAGACGAACATAACAGGGATTTATCCGAAAGAAGGGCAAAAGCCGTCGCAACTTATCTTATTTCCAAAAATATTTCCGACACAAGAGTAACCTACAAAGGTTTCGGCAAAACCAAACCTGTCGCAAGCAACGATACGGAAGACGGCAGACAAATGAACAGAAGAGTTGAGTTTATAATTTTGAAGAACTAAACAATTGTCTCCTGCTGGCGGGAGTATTAAAGAGGGCGGAAAATAATTACGAATTAATAATCACTAATTATGGATGTTAAATAACTTTAGGAACTTAACATACTTTGCTCGCATTATTGCAATATAGCCGGTAATTTTAATAAAGCGAATTCTTATTTAGGATGATAAATAGCTGGATTCTAACTTTCTTTTTTTATCTGTTAATTCCAACCATAATTTATTTGTTTTTGTTTTTTCATCAAGCAATTTAATCAAACCATCAATTGTTTACCCTGCTTCGAGCCATAACTTTTCCTGTATTTGCCTTTTCATTTCTACGCAATCAAATTTCTTCTTCATTTGATATTACCTCCTTTGGCGTTCTAATTTCTAAATGTTTATATCCGTACATAAGATTTATAGAATTATATAAAATAATTTTATTGTAATTAACGATATCATTAATTTTTTAAAGCCTTCCCTGCAATATCTTTTCTATAATATTTATTTTCAAAATTGATTTTCTCAATTCCAATGTAGGCATTTTCCACAGCTTGCTGTAATGTTTGTCCTGTTCCTGTAACTCCGAGAACTCTGCCACCGTCTGTGAGCAGTTCTCCTTCTTTTAATGTTGTTCCTGCATGGTAAACAATTAAATCTTTTTTTTCTGCTTTTTCAATTCCGGTAATAGGAAAACCTTTTTTATAAGAATCGGGATAGCCTTCAGAGGCAAGAATCACACAACATGCAAAACCGTTTGAAATATTTTTAATTGTACTATTTTCGATTTTTCCTTTTGCGGCAGAATATAAAAGTCCGGCAAAATTTCCGTCAAAAATTGAAAGCACAGCCTGAGTTTCCGGATCTCCAAATCTGACATTGAACTCTATTACATAAGGCTCGCCATCGCAAATCATCAATCCTGCATATAGACAACCAATGAAGGGTTCGCCTTCTTTTTTCATTCCTTCTATGACAGGAATAATTATTTGAGCTTTGACTTTTAAAATTAATTCATCGGTAACAAATGGAGTCGGAGCATAAGCCCCCATACCGCCTGTATTTTTCCCTTTATCTCCATCAAATATTTTCTTATGGTCTTGTGACGAAGCAAGTATTACAAAATCATTCCCGTCGCACACAGCCATAATCGAGGCTTCCACCCCATCCAAAAATTCTTCTATAACCACAGAATTTCCGGCTTCTTTGAACATACCTCCAAAAATCGAATCGAGAGTTTCTTGTGCTTCACCGGAATTATTTGCTATGATTACTCCTTTCCCGCTGGCAAGCCCGTCAGCTTTTATAACAAGAGGATATTTTGAATATTCAAGATAATCATGTGCTTCTTTTGATTCGGTATTCTTGAATTTTTTAAATTTTGCAGTAGGAATGTTGTGCCTTTGCATAAAGTCTTTTGCCCATCCCTTAGATGATTCCAGCCTCGCAGCATTTTTGGAAGGACCAAATACAATCAAACCTACATTTCTCAGATAATCGGAAATTCCATCTGCCAGCGGTTGTTCAGGTCCAACAACAATCAAATCAACTTTTTCTTTAATACAAAAATCTTTGATTTCCATGAAATCCATTTTTGTAATAAATGTTTTTTGAGCTATTTGAAAAATTCCGGGATTTCCCGGGTAAGCAAAAATTAGGTTTGAAGTTGATGATTTTGAAAGTGCATGAGCTAAGGCATGCTCACGTCCACCGCTTCCGATGAGTAAAATTTTCATAGTTTTAAAAGTCCATGAGAAATTATTTCATTTAAAATAAACAATTACAAAAGAGTCATTCTGAACGAAGTGAAGAATCCAGATGGTAGAAGTTAGTATGGATTCTTCGCTGCGATCAGAATGACCTTAAAAAACATATCACTAATTTTGCTAATTTAAAAATCAGTTACTACTAAATAAGTAGGACCGATATATCTCTTTCCCTTTGCCATTTTCTGTGTTGGCGGAGGATTCTTCGGGTCAGTAGACTGCGAACCCTCGATTGAAATCCGCGATGCATCTATTCCTTTTGATACAAAATAATTCAGAATTGATTTGCAACGGTCTTCCGAAATAGATTTATTTTTTTGCTGGTCGTTATTATTATCGGGATAGCATTGAATCTGGAATTTCACCTCCGGATTATTTATTAAAGTATTGGTATATCCCTCTAATAAATCTTCTGCACCATATCTCAACTTTGTCTGATTCAACTCAAAAGGCGGTACCGGTAACGGAATTTTAACTCCCTTATCCTTTGGCTTTATAAGAAAATCACGCGAAATTTCATCATATTTATCTGTATTTGCAAGTACGATTTCATATTTTTCAGTAAAATAATTCGGCTTATTTAATGTAATGAAATACTTCTTTCCAGGCGACAAGCTGGGAATATAATATGCACCGTTTTCGGCAGAATTACTTCTTGTTTGATTGACCTTCTTCCCATTTTCATCGGTAATTACTAACAGAGCAGTTACAGGTTCTTTCGTTACTGCATCAAATATATTGCCTGTTACTGCAACGACTGCATTGACTAACTGTGCAGAAAGAATCCGGCTGCTTACTGAAGTAAAAATCGTGATTAAAAAAACATAAGTAATTATTTTTTTGAATGCTCTCATATAAATCATTATCTCCTCTATATTAAAATTATTTTATTTCTAATTATTGACGGACTAAATATCTTACCGTACCATCAGCACAGCCAATTATAATTGTCCCTGCGTCGCTGACAATATCTACACCCCAGATTTCAACACCGGCATCGAAAGTCATTAAATTATTGCCTGTTTTAATATCCCATAATTTTACCGTTTTATCTAAGCTGGCACTAACTAAAGTGTTGTTCTCCGTAAAAGATACATCCTGAATTAATTCATTGTGTGCTTTAATAGTTTGTAATAATTTACCGGACGGCATTTCCCAAATTTTTATTATACCTTCCTGGTCGGAAGATGCTAATAATTTGCTGTCAAAGCTGTATAAACAAGTTAGTACCGGTGCATTATGCCCAAGCAGTGTCATAATGGGTTCTTTTGTATGCAAATCAGTTGACCAGATTTTTATAGTCTTATCATCACTGCAGGAAGCAAGGTAATTTCCATCATAGCTGTATGCAACATTATTAATTGGTTCGGTATGTCCCCGTAACGTTTTGACTTCAGTACCCAGTCTGACATCCCAAAGCTTAACGGTTTTATCGAAACTTGTACTGGCAAGAAATGTGCAACTGTCATCCTGGCTGAAATAAACGCCGATTACAGGAGCCGTGTGTCCTTTCAGAACACTTACCTGCTGACCTGTATTGACATCCCAAATTCTGACGGTCATATCGTTTGAGCCGCTTGCAAGCCATTTATCATTACCGGAAAATGACAGATTATTGACCGGTCCGAGATGCCCTTTTAATGTTAAAAGTTCTTTCTTTTCGGGAATACTCCAGATTTTTATTGTCTCGTCAAGACTGCTCGAAGCAACTTTAGTATTATTCTGATTTACGAATACGCCAAGCACCTCATCGTCATGCCTGCCTACGGTAATCATTTTATAATTATATTTGTTCGATTCCTTTTTCTTAGGCTCTTTTTTGGCTTCCAGACTTACATTTATAAAAAAGCTCATTAAGATTATTATTGATAACAGCCAATTGAAACGTCTCATACTTTTATCCTCATTTTAGATTATTAATTCCCTAACTTATATACATTATATATTAATTAATGACATAGTATTCTTCAAAGCCAAAAATAATAAACTTCTAAAATAAAAAAATATTAATTATTTAAAAAATAAAATTGCGGCTAATGTGGCTATTGACGTAAATATCCGGCAATATCTTTTAATAACTGATGAATCTCCTTAATATCTTCATTTTGTAAGTATTATTCTGTGCCTCAGCAGAATTGGTAAACAAGGTATTACCCATGGATTGATTGATATTTTTGTCTTGTAAATTCCCATTTACAAATAATGTATTAGATCCATTTTGATTAGCGAGGAATTTATCAAGTTGCTCTTTTGCTCCTTTGAGTGACAATTTATCTTCACGAAGAAATTTTTTTATAGTTTTAATAACTAAT
>JBEKWK010000110.1:0-8686 GCA_049513175.1 FCB group bacterium | reverse complement strand
CCAGATGTCAAAGTAGAAGCAAAAAAAGTAGATTTACCAAAAATGGTGTTAACTCAAATAGTTCAGGACAAATTACTACATTCTTTCTACACTATGCCTCATGGCGTAATAAGGATGAGCCCTGATATTGCAGGTTTAGTGCAAACCTCAACCAACTTTGCAATAGTTGAAACGCATGAAGATAAAATCTATGTATTAACAAGCCAGAGAAGTTCAGTTGAATCTGAAATGGTAGATATTGCGGATATGGTTTTAACATCTCTCGAATTAGGCGGAGCAATAGCTCAGAGCGGCGACGGTTATCCCGCATGGCAGCCGAATATAAATTCACCGATACTAAAAGAAGCGGCTAAAATTTTCAAAGGAATGCGCGGGCATGAACCTAAAATTGAAGCTATTCATGCTGGTCTGGAAACAGGTCTCATCGGCGAGAAATACCCGGGTATGGATATGCTTTCTTTTGGTCCGAATCTGAAAGATGTACATTCACCTGCAGAAAGAATCTCAATTTCCTCGACACAAAATTGCTGGAATCTTTTACTTGAAATAGTAAAGAATATCCCTGCAAAAGCGTAATTTTTTCTTATTTCTCTGCAGTCCATTTGCGGATTGCAGAGAAATTTAATCTCTTTTGAAATGCGGCATTTCTTCAGGTATTACAAATGATAATTCTGCTATACCTTTTAGCTTCTCATCTTCAATACAAGGTACTTGGTAAATTAATTTCTTTTTACCTTTTTTTTCTATTGTATAGCAATTAAGTTTCATATCCCTCATCTGCTCTTTGATTTGCCTGTTTGCATCGTCATCGTGGCAATCGTAAAGACTTGTGCCGATTAGTTCTCTACCGCCATCCTTTTCAAAAGTCTGCTCGGACTTTTTGTTCATGTAGGAAATAATCCCTTTTTCGTCGCAAACTGTTATTGCGACATCAATTTCATCGAGCCAGTTTATATTATCCATAAAATTTTTCTAATTATAATAAAATATTGAAATACGTTATTTCCCTCTTTTCCTTGCTTCATTCAATCCATGCATAATGACATCTTCCGGAATAACAATATCAAAACCTGCATGTGGAACACCTTGCTTTGCCTTCAAACGATTTAAAACCTCTTCGAATAATTGTTCAGATTCTTCATATCTTTTTAAATATAATAAAGAGTAAGCTTTCAAGTGTAAGGCATAAACCTGCTCCGGTGCTTTTAATAATGATTGCTCAGACCAATACAGAGCTTCATCGAATTTTTTCTGATTGCCGACTATCTGAGCAAGAGTTGCCGCAGCACTTGCATATACAGAATTAGATAAACTTCCCATTTGAATTGAAAATCTTACTGCTTGTTCCGCTTCCGCTATAAGAGACATTTGTGCAAGTGTCTGACCAAGCTGGTACCAGGCATAAGCATTCAAAGGTTCTTCCTGAACATGCTGAATTAACATTGCATAATTTCTTTTGATTTTCGCTTCCATAATTTCTCTCGTCTGATTATAACCGAGATGCTCTATAATAATATCAGAAAAGTCAATTGATTTATTCAATGCAAAAATTGATGGAGTAATTTGCTCATGAACTCTCCCCTGAAAATAAATATTCGGGTAACCGTAATTCCTGAATAGACGCGGGTAACCGCCCCTATGCTTTTCCGTTGAGCCATCGAGTTTGATATGGTCGCTTTCCAAAGTACATAAATAACCTCCTATGTAATCCGGAGAATTGGAAAGCAGATTTCTAATTTTTTGGGCACTTTCCTGAACCAATCTTTCATCGGCATCGAGATATAAAATCCATTCCCCGGTGCAATTCTGTAAAGATACATTCCTTGCCGCTGCAAAATCACCTACCCATTCAAAATCAATTAGCTTTGCTCCATACTTCCTAGCAATTTCTTTAGTACTGTCTGTTGAACCTGTGTCAACTATTACAATTTCGTCCACAATATCGGAAACACTACAAAGGCAATCTGGTAACTGCTTTTCTTCATTCTTTACAATCATACTTAAAGAAATAAACGGTTTTATAACCGATACTTTTTCTTCAGATTCAACTGATTTATTATTGTTATTTGTTGTTTGTGAGGAAATTTCCTTTTGTACTTTTTCCAATTTTATTGCACTTTTCACTTGTTCGAGATATTTAAGAATATCTCCCCTTTCGGGTTCTAACTTCAAAGCATCTTCTAACAAAGTTTTCGCATTATCGAAATTATTATAATGATATTCAACATTTGCAAGCCCGACAAGACAGGATGTATCATTGGGATTTTCAGCAAGACCTCTTTGAAATTCTTTTTGTGCCGCATCATATACTTTTAAACCGATTAAACATTTTCCAATTTTAAAAGCAAGCTGAGAAAAAGGTAAATTGTAATCTCCTACAATTTGAGTTAATACATTTTTGTTTTTTCCTGCTTGTTCCATTTTTTGATAGGCATCCAGTGCATCAGGAAAATTTTGCAAAGATGCATAAGTCTCACCAAGAATGAAATTTGCGAATGCCTGCTCTGGAACTAATATCAATGATTCTTTAGCTCTACTTATTGCAACGTCATAAGCTTTAAGCTGGAAAGCAATTACAGCTCCGAAATTTAATGCCTGTGGTCTTACCGTACTATCATGCTTTACTAAATGCAATGCTAATGAAACATCTTTTTCTGCCTCATCGAGTTTATTTAATGCTAAATACGTTTTTGCCCGCTGGTAAATTGAATAAGCATCATCAGGTTTATTATTAATTGCTTTTGTCAACAATTCAAGGTTGCGGAGCTGTTTATGTTTCATTTGTTCTTTGGAATGAGAATAACCATAATGAATCATTTTCAGATTTGTATTTTCGAGTTTATATCCCAAAGCCAGGACTGAATCAAGCACCTGCTCATGGATTATACCTTTGTAACGAATATCAGGATGTGAACGGAACAATCTCAAAAGATTACTTGTATAAGTATCCACTCCGCCATCATCACGCCGGGCTTCAGAAACAACCTCTATGAGCCAGCCTCCTGTTGAGGGCAAACTTTTCTCAATTTGAACTTTTAATAATTCAGGATTAGAAAGTCTTTCATCAGAATCTATTGATAATATAAAAGGATATTGCGCTTGCACGAGTGCAATATTTCTTGATTGAGAGAAATCATTTTGCCATTGTGATTCTATAATTATACAACCATAGCTTTTAGCTATTTCAATTGTTTTATCATTAGAACCTGTATCAATAAGAATGATTTCATCAGAACATGGCAATATTGATTCAAGGCAACCCGGCAGCATTTTCTCTTCATTCTTAGCGATAATGCAGGTTGATAATTTTATTATTTGCTTATTTTTATTCATTTATTTACTTAATCTAAAAACTAAAAATATGACACAGCAAAAATTGTGGATTAATTTAATAAAACCAAAATATTTATTGTTTAGGAATTTCTCTCCCACTTAATACAAGTATTGATGCGGCAACCCCGGGTATCGTATCCGTATAAGGAAGAATATAAGTATCGGCTTTAATATCATTCTCCAAATATGGATTACCAAATAATATTACTATCACATTCTTGCCAATTGATAGTTTATTTGCAATATCTTTCAATCTTTCCGGAATTCCGGCTGAGCCTTTGTATGCTCTGGCTCTGTAAAAAAATGCAAGTAATAGAATGTCCACATTTTTAATGCTATCAGAAAAGGATTTTATTTCATCATCGGTAATGGTTTCATCTATAAATCCAAAATCGCAGTCATTATCAATTGCCTGGGCTAAAAATTTGAAGAATAAAGTCGGCATTTCAATATCATCAGTTTGCAAAAATGCAAAGCCCCCGATTATTTTTCCTTTTGGGATTGGAAGCATAGACGAGTTTCCATGTATCTCCAAACCATTAAATGCTGCCTTAAGAGCGAGTTTATCATGTACATCAAAAGGAACTTTATCTCCCTTTTTAAATGTACTTTGAATTTTATTACCTGTAGAAAAGTATTTTTTTATATCAAAATCCTTATCTAATAATCCGCACCATTTTTTTGAATCTATAATTTTATTTACAGAAGATAAAAGTTTCAAAAAGAATGTTTCATCTTTTAAAGCTAATTCTTCTAATGTATCTATTGCTTCAAGAGGATTTTCAGGCATCAATGCAATATCGGCACCTGCTGAAATGGCTTTGATTGCTGCATCGCCGCTTGAGTATGAATTTGTAATAGATAGCATATCTAAAGCATCGGTAACAATTAAACCTTCATATTTTAATTTTTCTCTTAATAATTTTGTAATTATAATCGGGGATAATGAAGCCGGAACTCCTGATTCATCCAATGCAGGAACTGCAAGATGTCCAACCATAATTGATTTTACACCTGATTTAATTGCTTCTATAAACGGGTGCAATTCAAATTTCTCTATTCTATCTTCATTAAAATTCAGAATTGGTAAATTAAGATGGGAATCAATTGATGTATCCCCATGCCCGGGGAAATGCTTTGCACAGGCTAAAATATTTTCAGATTGAGTACCCTCAATAAATGCTTTTGAATGTTTTATAACGATTTCCGGATTTATTCCGAAGGAACGAATATTTATTATAGGGTTTTGAGGATTTGAATTTATATCGCAGACAGGAGCAAAATTCCAAAGTATTCCGATTGATTTAGCTTCTTTAGCAATTGCTTGTGCAACATTGAATGTAATATCCGAATCATTACATTTTCCCAAAGCCATTGCATGTGGGAATGCAGTGCCGTCCTTTAATCTCATAGGTAAGCCAAATTCGAAATCAGCAGAAAATAATAATGGAATATTTGAAGATTTTTGCAATTCAGTTATCATTTTTTCTGTGGTCTTCATAGTCCCGCCAAAGATGCAGAAACCACCCACTCCGAGTTCTACCAAGTGAAAAATATTTTCCTGATAATCTTTATCTGAAAAATACTCTTCTGTTATAAGTTTAGGGAATACGCATTGCGATGCAAGTATTTTGGCAGGAATATTTTTAATTATTTTCATTTTTTTAATCAATCAGGTTTAAATCCCTACCTTCAAAATTTATAATTAATTTCCTTACATTATCAGGAATTCTTTCTGGTTGTTGACTATGTATATTCAAATAGACCAAAATTATTTTTGCAAATATGAGTAGTTTATTATTTGAAAATATAAGATTCTCAAAGCCCAGTGAGGAATTTTTAATAAAAGATATTCTGGATAAAATTTCATATTCTTCATAAAACCTGATTGGATTGAAATAATTTATTTCAGAATGAACAACCATAACGGGAAGTTCAGATACGTAAGTCATAGGATTTAATTTTATGCCGAGATTACCTAAATATTCTGTCCTTGCCCATTCCAGCCAGTATCCATATTGCAAATTATGAACTATGCCATAAGAATCAACCTCATGAAATTTCACTTTGCCTTTTGTTGAATGCTTGAATAATGGTTTGAGATTTAAAATATTTTCGAGTGCTAAATTATTTTCCGAATTTTTCTTTTCCAAATTTTATCCTGCAATTATTCATCGTTATTATTGTCGAACATCTTTTTCAGTTCATCATAAAGTTTATTATGTTTCCTTAGAAATGCCTGATAATCTTTATCGGATTTTGTCTCAAGATATTTAATTAGCAATTCTGTGTCATCTATTAAAAACTTATAAGCATCTTTTATATACGAAAGTAATTTTGCATCTTCGCTGCTTAATTTTATTTGTGATTGAAGTTCTGAGACTTTGTTCTGAAGCTGTCCGAGAATTCGATTTACAGTTTTAGAAATTTTATTGTAGTTATCATAATTAATCGTTTTGCTCTTATTAACCAAATTATCTTTTATAAAAGAAATAGTAATATAATTTAAATATATATTCGAAGAAGCCATTACCCCGATGTTCTCAAGATAAATCTTTTCCTTAGATTTTTGTTGCTGTGAATATATAATAAATGGATTTGAAATAAATAGAAATAAGATAAACAAAAGAATACTTCTCACCAGCTTATAATTTCTCATAGCTTTTTTAGATAATTAAAATGGTTTATTTAGTAAAAAGTCACATTCGTGTAATTACACAATATCCCTCTCATCAGAGGGAATATCTCTCATACGGTATCCTACTCCCCTGATGCTCTGAATCAAAGGTTTTATGGTATCATCTGCATCAACTTTTGAACGAAGCCTTTTGATATAAACATCAATAATATTTGATTCTGGGTCAAAATTATGCTTCCAGACATGTTGAGTTATAGTGCTTCTGCTGAGTATTCTATTTTTATTTTTCATCAGATACTCGAGCAGAGCATACTCTTTAGTTGTCAATTCGATTTCAATTCCGGCACGGAAAGCAAGATGTGAGACTGTGTCCAATTGTAAATCTCCACAGCGAAGCTTGGTGGATTTTTCAGGGCTTGAACGTCTAAGAATTGACCTGAGGCGTGCTGCCAGCTCTTCAAAACTGAAAGGCTTCGGTAAGTAATCATCAGCTCCGAGGTCAAGTCCCTGTACCCTGTCTTCCGTAGTACCTCTTGCAGTCAACATCAGAACAGGAGTGGAGACGCCGGCATTTCTCAATTCTTTCAAAATTGAAAAGCCGTCTTTCCCGGGAAGCATTACATCCAGTAAAATAGCATCGAACTGATTATTCATAGCCATTTCCAAACCGCTTATACCGTCGGAAACAGTTTCCACGATATATCGTTCTTCTTCAAGTCCGTGCTTAATAAAGCTGGCGACTTTTCTTTCATCTTCTACTACTAAAATTCTCATTTATTTTTCCTCCTAAATTAATGTTCTGAATATTTAAAAAAAATCTATGATGAAAGAGTTTATATTATTAAAGTATAAACTAACAATGATTAATATAATTTCAAAATTTCCTGTTATTTTTTTACAAATACAGGATAAACTTCTTTTGCTCCATTCGATAATTCAAGTGAAAGATAATACATCCCATTCGCAGCGTAAGAGCCGTCCCAAATCTTCCCTGACCACCTGTCGCAATAAGCAGTCCCAGGGACTCTTGGCTGAGATACAGCCGGCTCAGCTACCAGCCTGTTATTCTCATCGTAAATCCTTATTGAAACATTTGTTTCAATAGGAACTTTATAAACAAACTCAACCTGTTCCGAACCAGGTCGAAAAGGATTAGGAGATACAATACTAATATATTTTAATTTCACATCGGGTATCAATGTATCAATTCTGATACAAGAACCTTCGCAACAAAAACGGACATACATGCAATCAGTTGCTGCCAAGGGTACATTCCATATAAAATTTTCCTGTGCAACAGGTATCCTTGAAATATTCCCAAAAGTTAATCCGCAGTCGAATGAAACAGATACAGAAACGGTATCACATGGGAAAACTATTTTAGACAAATCCCAGGTAAATGTTCTTGTTCTGCAGGGAGTAGGACAGGAATCGAAATGCAGTGGGAATGACTTTGGCATTAATTTAATTTGTACAGCTTTAGCAGTATCTAATATTCCTGATTTTATAGCTACTGCATGAATAAAAATTGTACTGTCTAAATCTTTGCGAAGGCATTCGAAGAAGTTCGCACAAGGTAAATCAACGGGTATTGAAAAAGAACCGTCAATTTTTACAGATTCGGTCCTAAGTAAAGACCAACTCGAATCTCTATAATTGAAGAAAATTGATATAGAATCTGTACAGAAAGACTGCCCTTCAATGTTTAGAGAATTTCCTGAATAGAAAGAATTTTCCTTTAATTGATTAACCGTAATGGATGGTATATTAAAGCGTAATAATGACGTAGAATCATAAATCCTCTTTGGGTCATTAACATTTTCAACAATGAAAAATCCCTCTTTTCCTAAAATCAAATTATTTATAATATAGTTATATGAAACAGTATCGCCGGCGTTGGGATAATTACTTTCAAAGATAATTGCTGTATCAGCAGGTATACCATTTTTATATTCTATGAATTTTATATTCACCGCTTCCCTGCTTTTGAAAATGTTCACCCAATTGATTTTCACAGTATCACCCGCACAGTAGTCAGTTACTACACCATTGGAAACAACGGGAGCAATTACATTTATCGCATGAGTCATTATTCTACCGATTACATAAGTGCTGTCCGAGGTAGTAACGATTATGTCATTCAAACCGTCACCCTCAAGGTCTGCAATTTCTACACTATAAATTTTATTTATAAAATCATACACCGCAACTTCCTCGAATGGTGTACCTAATTTAAACTTTATATCGTTATAATCTCTCATACGTAGAATTTTAAGATTAGAGCTATCAACAACTACTATCTCGTCTTTTCCGTCATCTGCCCCGTCAAGGTCATTCACAGCGGCAACCCAGCCTTTCATACTCTGTGTAGCAATCGTATCGAAAGGATAAAGATTTGCAGAAGGAGGCAAAGGCTTTGCAATTGGAGTACCACTCCTGTATCGCAAAACAGATAATTTGTTTGCTGCAACAGGTAAATCTCTTGTACTTTGAGTAACTATAATTTCATTACCACTGTTATTCGGAAAATATGGAAGCAGTTCATTTATAGCTTTACCGTCTACATCTCCTACAGCTATAGACCATAAATGATTATTTCCTCCATCAAAAGAAGGGCTGTTGCTTATTGTTTCCCTTGGAAAAGTCAGCATTGTACCATCAGTTTTTAGTAGATGCAACCTTGCTTTACCTGATGAGCTATCATTGCCTTTGTAT
>JBEKWK010000109.1:0-8747 GCA_049513175.1 FCB group bacterium | reverse complement strand
AGGTAGTCCAAAGTAAAGTACCCATCACTCCATTTGCAAATCTCAGCAAAGCGGTTCCGCAGTCCTCGACTTCGATGTTATGATTCTTTGTATCTAACCAAGTCTTTGCATTCACAATATCCCCAAACCACCAAATCATCAAATCAATGAAATGGCTGACATGAGTGTAAAGCGAACCACCCTCGAGAAGTTTCTTCCCCCGCCAGTTTGAACTGTTGTAATAATCTTCCCGCCTGTTCCAGATAACATTGCATTGGACCATAAAAATTCTTCCCAGCTTTCCCGATTCAATCACATCTTTTGCCAGGGCTATCGGTACGTTATAACGGTTCTGCTTTACTACCATCAATTTTACATTATGAGTTTTTGCAGCTTCAATCATTTTATTTGCATCGTCAGTCGTGAGTGCCATAGGCTTTTCAACGAGGATGTTTTTTCCTGCTTCCGCCGCCTGTACAGTCATCTCGGCATGCAATCCATGGGGAGTACAAATATTAATAATATCTGCATCTGTGTTCTTAAGCATTTCGGAATAATCTTTATAAAAGGGGATATCATTGTAAAGTTTAGATAAGGATTTACATTTTTCTATTTCAATATCGCAAATAGATGCTATCTCGGCTCTCGGCTCTGCATCAACAACGGCAAGGTGCCGCGTACCGATATTCCCACATCCTACTATCGCAAATTTAATTTTGTTTACCATATTAAAGTATTCTTAGATTGTACAACCTGTATGTTCGCAAATAAAACAAATTATATGATAATAACGGAATTTTATATCTTATGTTTTATTGCTTCATCATATAAATTTTCAAAAGCCTGATAGACCTCATCTACTGTAATATCCGATAATTTTTCCGAAGTCGTAAGAATTCTGTTTGCAGTTTTGTAAGGATACCACGGCATTCCTGTTCCTGATTCCTTATTATAAATATAAAGTGCGAGGCAAGGTTTCTTCCACGCTGATGCAAAATGCACCGCCGCAGTATCGGTTGTAATAATAATATCGCACAGACTCAACAGGGAAGCAAATTCTTTGACAGATTTTACAGCCGGAGCTGGTTTTATATTTGTTTGTTCAACAATAATTTTTACCGAAGTAGAATATTTTTCTTCAGCAAACAGCACAATTTCGATATCAGGATAATTTTGTTGAATTTTATTAATTAATTTTATATTATTTTCAACACCCCAGAATTTTGACAAATCTGAGCCGGCAAGATTGATACCGAGCCTGATGGGCTTTGTTTTAGCACCTAATTTTTTTAAGGCTGATTCAGTTTCATCTTCAGATAAATCATATTCGATTGATAAATCCTGTTGACTTGGATTGATGCCAAAAGCAAGAAGAATTTGAGCTAATCTTTCGACAGGATGGAATGAATTTTTATCCAATAAAGGTACAATATGAGTATATATATTACGGTTTTCTTTATCAATACCGATAGAGAATTTAGGTTTAATATATTTTACAAAAATTGATGAAGTTGTTGAAGCATTATCCAGCATATCTACTACAACATCATACTTTCTTTTTCTCAATTTCCGTAGCAAAAGTATAGTATGCAGGATATTTTTATCATATAACCAAAAATTATTTATATACTTTATTACTGCCTGCTTAACTCCAATATTCTTTTTACTTAATAATATATCAATTTCCGCATCAGGCAAGTTTTGACGAAGAATTCGTATTACAGAAGTTGAAATTAAAACATCGCCGATTCTGTCCTGTCTCAATAATAATATTCGGAAAGAACCTTGCTTCGTAATAATGTTAAAGGGAGTGTCAATAAAAATAGGTTTGTTTTTTCCGTGCAAAAACATGGAATTAAATTTTCTTTTAAGATTATGTTCTATTAATTTCAATAACTTTGCGATAATTATTACCTTTTATAATTTATAACTTATAACAAAAAGTATAATTTCATATATGCCAATTTAAAAATAAATTGAAACAATTTTAACTATTGCCAAAAAAATTATTAAATTTTCAAAGAAAAAGTGTGGAATAAATTACTTAGTGTGAAATAATTTACACAGTTTTTTTGTAATGAGGATAATATTTAATATCTTTGTGGCAATTGAAATTAATAAATTTGGTTTTCTAATTTGAATTATCGTTGGACATTTAGAAAAAGGGCAGATGAAAGTATTATCCAAGGTTTAGTTAGTTCACTTAATGTACCGAAAAGTTTAGCGCAAGTTCTAATTGCACGTGGTGTTTTTAGTAAGGAAGACGCAAAGAGGTTCTTTGAACCGGCACTCGACGATTTGCACGACCCATTCCTGATGGACGGAATGGATATTGCGGTTGAAAGAATTTTGCACGCTATCAATAAGAAGGAAGCTATCTGGATACATGGCGACTACGATGTGGATGGTACGGCAAGCACCTCAATGATGCTCCAGTTTCTCCGTGAAGTTGGTGCAGAGGTAAATTATTATATTCCCGACCGCTTCAAAGAAGGCTATGGCTTATCTGTAAACTCAGTTCAGAAAGCAAAAAAACGAAATACTAAACTAATTATTACTGTTGACGTAGGGATTACTTCCTATGAAGCTATTGATTATGCCAATAGTATTGATATGGATGTAATCATCTGTGACCACCACGAGCCGGGTGATATTATTCCTAAGGTTCTCACTATTCTCGACCCATTAAAACCGGGCTGTAATTATCCTTTTAAAAATCTTGCCGCCTGCGGTGTTGCATTTAAGCTGGTTCAGGGTTTAGCCAATACATTAAATATACCCGAAAAAGCTTATGAATATCTCGATTTTGTAGCCATCTCTTCAGCCGCAGATATGGTACCTCTCATCGGGGAAAACCGAACCTTAGTTTATTACGGTCTTGAGTTGATAAACAACAAACCCCGTCCGGGTATAAAAGGCTTGATTGATTGTACACGCCAGAAATTAGGCTCTATAAATACATCAACTATTATTTATTCCCTTGCACCGTTGATTAACGCTGCCGGCAGGTTAGGAGATGCTCGCCGTTCGGTTGATATGATGACACAAAAAGATGAAACGGTTGCATTTCAAATAGCTCAAAAACTCGAACAGGAGAACAGGCGCCGCAGAATTTTCGATGAGCAGACTTTTGAAGAAACTATTCCGATGGCTGAAAAGCTTTTAAAAGATTATCCATGGCGTTCGCTCGTATTACATGCACCTCACTGGCATGCAGGTGTTATCGGCATTGTTGCATCACGTCTCGTTGACAGATTTCATCTTCCTACGGTTCTGCTTACGACAATAGATAATCTTGCTAAAGGTTCCGCACGTAGTATACACGATTTCGATATTCATAGAGCATTAAAAACATGTGGACATTTACTGATAGAATATGGCGGACATAAGCACGCAGCAGGACTCACACTCAAAGAAGAAGATATTGTCGAATTCAGGGAAAGTCTTGAAAAAGTTGCCGAAACGAGAATTTCATCCGATATGCTTATTCCTGAAATCGTTGTGGATGCAGAGTTGAAGCTTTATGAGTTGTCCCCGGTATTTTTAGATATACTGAATAAATTTGCTCCCTATGGTTTTGATAACAATAAACCTATTTTCTTTTCAGAAGGAGTAACTTCAGCTAACGGTGTGAAAATTGTAGGCAAAAATCATCTGAAATTCCGAGCCTATCAGTCCTTTGAAATTGATGCCATAGGATATAATTTAGGAGATAAAATTGATATTTGCACAAACGGGAAACCTTTTTCGATGCTTTTCAATATTGAAGAAAATCTTTTCAACGGACATTCTTCCACTCAGCTCCGCATTAAAGACATACGTACCGAAGAAGCTTTACAATAAAATCATCTTTTTAATTTACAATTTGTCCATTCATTTAAAATTCCATAATTTCAAAAACTTATTTACTATTGATTTGCTCAAGGAGTTTTGAATTAATGTTGATACCTGAAACAATAGATTTTTTTTATAAAGAATTGGAAAATATTTTTATTTCAACTGTCTTCTCACCTAAAGAAAAAATCTCGCAATTCCGTTCCATTTTCAATAAAATAATTAAGTCGCTCACAGACGAAGAGCCACAGCTATTTTCCGGCAATTTCTCAAGAATCATATTTTTATTAGATAAATTAAATGTACCTGATAAATTAGCAGTTCAAATAAAAAAAGTTCGTTCATTATTAAACCGTAGTTATAGTGTTCAGGATTATATCTATAATAACGAGGATGTAAATTTTTGTTTTCAGACAATTTGCTTTACTTTGAAAAATTTTACTTCTTCATTAATTCCGCAAAGTATAGGTAATCTTTTAAAAGACATCCGAACAAAGGATAATTCTTATAAATTTAATAAACCAAAATCAGAACACATTTCAGAGTTAAAGGTTGTTGTTATAAAAATAAATGTACATGATGACAAAAATTTAAAAGTTAAGCTTAAACCTGAATTAATCTGCGAATCAGAACAATTCGGAAGAATAAAATTGATGCTGAGTGACCTTTGGATAGCAATATATTATATTTGCTGGGAAGGAAGTATAATAAATTTATTCGATGTAAAAATTTTATCAAAACCGACTTCGCCTATTGAAGATTTAATAGTAATCACAACCACTCCAAACTCATTAGTAGTCCTTGAACCTGACTATTTAATTGATGTTACGGACCTCGCTGAATGTTTTACTCAGAAAGGGTCAAATCACAATTTATATTTTCTTAAGAAATTTATTCAATCAGGCACTAAGCCATCAATGGTAGCAGGCAATTTGATAAATTCCTGCTTCGATGAGTTATTAAATAATAATAATGTTGAGTTTGAGGAAGCATATGACAGGGCAATAAAAATTAAGCCTTTGCAATTATTTTCAATTGCCGCTCAAAATAGCTCTGACATTAAAATAATGAAAGAAAAAGTTGCCCAGCATTTTGAAAATCTCAAAAAAATCATAACCAATCTCAATTATGATTATTTCAGTATCGAGCCTACTTTTATTTCACCTAAATATGGTCTTCAGGGAAGACTGGACGTATTATTGGAATATGATGATGAAATTAACAGGAAAAATATTATAGAATTAAAATCAGGTTCTGCACCCTCCCCTGACTATGCTTTACAATCCGCTAAAGGGCAAACTATCAGAACAGGCATTTGGGTAAATAACTTTGCACAGACTACTTGTTATAATATGCTGCTTGATTCAGCTTATGAAAATAGAACCGGCTCATCGCAGATACTGTATTCTTCGGCTCATGAAAATCCGCTCCGCAATGCTCCAAATATAATTCAAAAGAAACAGGATGTAATGTTTTTGCGAAATTTAATTGTAGCCAATGAAAGAGCATTAATGCTCGGTAATAATTCAATTTTCAAAAATATAAATCCGGATGATTTTGGTGACAGACCTTCATTTACTGAATCTCATATTAACGAGTTTGCACAAACATATTTTTCTGCAACTGAGCTTGAACGTAAATATTTCCATGAATATATTTCATTTTTACTCCGTGAAATTCATTCATCTAAAATCGGCTCAAATGAAAATATTAACAATAACGGTTTTTCTTCTTTATGGAATGATTCTCTCCAGGAAAAGGAGAATGCTTTTTCTGTACTTTCATATCTCAAATTAATTCCTGAAGAATCTGATTTCGAATCTTTTTATTTGTGTTTCAGAACTACCGATGCAACCACACCTATCAGTTCTTTAAGAAAAGGTGATTTGTGTATTTTGTATCCTATAAATTCCGATGGTCAAACAAATCCTGTAAACCAACAAATTATAAAATGTACAATAAAAGAAATTTCAAATGTTCAAATTATCATTAGCCTAAGAAATAAATTATTTAATAAATCATTCTTTGAACAGGCTGAACATTGGGTATTGGAGCAGGATTACATAGATTCTACTAATAAAGGATTATTTAATTCTTTATATAAATTTTTAAAAGCTCCTGATGAGAAAAAGGATTTACTATTTGGTCTCAGACAACCGGAATTCATAGAAAATTCATCATTCCAAAATAATGAACTAAATTCAAAACAACTCAAATTACTGCAATCAGCCCTGTCTGCCAATGATTATTTTTTGCTCCAGGGTCCTCCGGGAACAGGCAAAACTTCATACATGCTGAAAAATATTATAGAGCAATTATACAAAACAACAGAAGATAATATTCTCATTCTTGCTTATACAAATCGTGCAGTTGATGAAATATGTTCAGCCCTGAAACGAATAAAATTGAACGATTCGCAATCTGATGAGATTCAATTTCCATTTCTAAGACTTGGCTCTAAAGAATCATCCGAGCATCAGGAATATCTTATTTCATATCTTGCCGAAAATATCCCATTCAGGGAACTTTATATTAAAATTCTTAATACTCGAATATTTGTTTCTACCGTTTCGTCAGTGCTTTCAAATCCTGAAATTATGGATATTAAAAAATTCGATATTGCTGTAATTGACGAAGCCACACAAATTCTTGAACCGCAAATCGTCGGTATTCTTTCCGATGTGAAACGATTCATTATGATAGGTGACAAGAAGCAGCTACCTGCTGTCGTATCTCAATCTTCAAAACATTTAAAAATTGAGAATGAACTTTTGAATGAAATCCATTTGACAAATTTTTCGGGTTCACTTTTTGAAAGACTTCTGAAAAACTGCATTGACAAACAATGGGTTCATGCCTTTGGTATGCTCAATTATCAAGCAAGGATGCATAAGGACATTCAGGAATTTCCCAATTCGAGATTTTATAATTACGAACTAATGACATTTCCACAATTAGATTGGCAAAATTCTGATGAGCATAAATTTAAGACCAATTCTGAAAATCCATTAGAAATATTGTTATCAAAATCAAGAATAATATTCATTCAATCTGAAAGCGAGAAGAATTCAAAAGTACATTTCAAAGAAGCAAAAAGAGTTGCAGCTTTAATAAATACTATAAGTGAAGTATATGGCAAATCGTTCAACGATAGAACTGTAGGCGTGATTGCACCTTTTAGAGCACAGTGCTACGAAATATATAAAAATCTTCCTCCAAATGTTTCGACTCAAGTTACTGTGGATACAGTCGAAAGATTTCAAGGGTCGGAGAGAGAGATAATCATTATTTCTTTTGCATTAAATAACATTTACCAGATGAAAAACATGCAGTCACTTTTGCAATTGGGAAATGTTAACATTGACAGGAAGCTTAACGTCGCACTCACAAGAGCAAGGCAGCATCTGATTCTGCTTGGAGTTCCTGAGATTTTATCATACTCTGCGATTTTTCATGATTTGATAGAATTTATAAAACAAAAAAACGGATATATAAGTTCTGATGAATTTGATGAAATCTAATTTCACGATGGATTACTAACTTGCCTAGCAGAAAGCACATCCCGCACAGTCGTCCAATGCATACCGGGATAGCGGTCGTTGTCGAGAGGCTCTAACTTTGCCTTGCCTTCGAACATATTACGCATATATTGCATACCCTGCCATGCCGGGTAAAATACCTTCTCACCGGGAGAGACCATTTGTCCTATCTTTATAAATATGCCGAGCATTCCAAGACCTCCGGCGCGGAACATGCGGAACTTCTTTCCGGTCACTTCACTAACAATTGCTGTCAGACTCCGGGCGCTGACTTGGTCGCCGGCTATACGTAGAAAGCGAGGGGTGGACATATCGAGAGCCGCATTCGCTGTGAATACCGCAGTGTCATCTATAGTCGTAAAGTCCATGAGTTGGTCTGCATCCCCCCAATAGAGGATTCGCTTCCGTTTGAAGAGAATAAGCGGCATAGGTCCTGTCAGTAAATCTGTAAATGCGCCGTTTAAAATAGTGGTCGCAGATATAGCAGTCTTATCAAGAAGCTTATGAAAGTCCCTGCGAAAATCAAGATTACGATTCTCTCCTTGCTGAAACTTTGTGAAATCTATAGAGAAGTCGGACGGAATGAATCGTGGAACTCCTGCCGCTATTGCCGCATCCAGCAATACTTTTTGGGTATCTACAATCACATCGGATAACCCTTGTAATGCTGACACAACACAAGATACACCAATGCATGCTTTGGATATTTCTTCTGCATTGGACATGTTTACTTTAAATACCTGCACTCCAAGTTTCTCAAGTTTATTTATTTTTTCAATATCACTGCTTGAGCGAACGAGCACTCGGACATCAGCAGCTCTGTCAAGTAAAGCGTTAATAACTCTCTCACCAAGATTGCCTGTACCACCTGCTACTAATATTATTTTTTTCATCTTTTCAGAATTTGTTACAAATATATTAAGGCTGAATTCAAGTTACAAATGTAGCTTTTCTATTAGGCAAATTTAGTGATAATAATTCGTTTTGTGTAAAATTTTTATGGTTTTCTTGGGCGATTATTTATAATATCTTGAGCCGCTGCACATCATTGTTAGAGATATTATCAATTTGAGAACCTTTGGGGAAATATTAATGATAAGTCCGTTCAAATTGTCATTTTCTACTTTTTCCTAATAGTGATAAGGTTAGCAAATTAAAAATCCACATCCAAACTTGTACTTATAATATTATGTTCGATAATTACATGCCCACTCATTCATTTTTCATGATTTAATAGAATTTATCGAATAAAAAAAGGGTTTTATATAAATTCTGAAGATTTATATGAAATTTCTATAAAAATTATATAATATAATTATTTCTACACCGTATTATATTTAAAATTAGATATTAACAAATAAATTTTCTAATATTTTTAAGGAAAATTATATGTTA
>JBEKWK010000108.1:0-8781 GCA_049513175.1 FCB group bacterium | reverse complement strand
ATTCACGATATTTGTTTATTTTGCAATCGGTAATTTTATAATTACATATCCATAAATATTTTGAAAGATTAATTTTTAATAGACTTTAAGTTTAAAAATAATTCGATTATGGTGAAAAAATATGGAAGATGAAAATTTAGATATTCAATCCGAAGACTCTGAAAATACGGAAGAAATTATCATTGAATCAATGGACAGATTCAGTCCTTTATTTAAGCTTTTATTGTACACTGCTGTTTTTAATGTACTCGTAGGTATACTGAATCTTATTGATTCATTTATTACCTTTAAAAATATTTCTCTTGCCTGGAATCGTGAATTTTTTCAAAATCATAAATTTATTGATACGACCGGTACAACAATAACATTTCTTATCGGCTTGTTTATGTTAATTCTGGGTATTAATATTTATACTTTCACTTCCGCATATAAAAAAGATATAGCTGAAAATCCTGATGATATATCTTTGGAACAGCCTTTTATATTAGGTTTAAGAAAATATTTTTCTCTTCAGCTTTTTGTACTAATAATGCTTTTGTTGAAAGTAATTGCTGTTTTGTATATTAGATTATTCTAAAATCAAAATAAATATATAATTATAAGAAAATTAAAGGGTGGTAAGATGGCTATTTTATTGTCAAAATCAGATGTAATCAAAATTCTCGATATGAAGACGACTATGGATGTTGTCGAAAAAGCATTCGCCGAACTTTATGAAGGTTCTGCAAACATGCCCCAGCGTACTCCTATTGCCGTTCCCGAGCATGAAGGTGTCGCACTTTTTATGCCTGCTTTTATGAAAAAGCTTGGTGCAATCGGTGCGAAAATTGTTACGGTTTATAAAAACAATGTTCCAAAATACAACATGCCTACTGTACTTGGAACCATTTTAATACTCGATGAAAAGACAGGCAACTGCGAGGCAATTATGGACGGTGGCTTTATAACGGCTATGCGTACAGGCTCTGTTTCTGGTATCGCAACAAAATACATGGCGAATAAAGATGCGAAATTCGCAACGATATTAGGTTCCGGCATTCAGGCGAAAACACAGGTCTGGGCTACCTGCGAAGCACACAAATTTGAAAAATATTATGTTTATTCTGTTGACCCTCCCGAATCAATTGATGCATTCTGCAAAGAAATGGAAGCAAAACACGAGATTCATTTTGAAAAAGCAAAATCTGCAGAGTTTGCAGTTCGCCAGGCTGATGTTTTAACTTTAGCTACCAGTTCAAAAGACCCTATTATTAACGGTGACTGGCTGAAGCCCGGATGTCATATAAACGGCATCGGTTCTCACGCCGTAACGATGCGTGAACTCGATACAAAAACTGTTGTAAAAGCAAGAATCATTGCTGATTTGACTGATGCCTGCATGGCAGAAGCAGGCGATTTCCTGATTCCTATGAAAGAGGGAGTATGGGACAAGAGTATGATTGCAGGCGACCTCGGTGCGGTTATTACAGGCAAAGTTGCAGGCAGAACTTCGCATGATGAAATTACTTTATTTAAAAGCGTCGGTCTTGCAATACAGGATATTTCAACTGCCTTCGGTGTGTATCAATTGGCGAAAGAAAAGGGAATTGGAACTGAATTTAAGTTTAATGTATAAATTATTTTTTTAATATTCATATGAACCGTATCAAATCAAAAATCTCGACAAAAAATCCGGAGTATATTGTAAACAAAGAGTACACTGAATCTTTAGTCAAACAGCTTAAAGAAAGATTGGCTATTGTAAAAAAGGGCGGCACAGAGAAAGCCCGCCAGACGCATATTTCAAGGAATAAGCTTCTGCCGAGAGACAGAATATTAAAGCTTTGCGATAAAGATACTCCTTTTTTGGAATTGTCATCTTTTGCCGCATGGGATATGTATGATAATGCCGCACCTTCTGCAGGAATAATAACCGGCATAGGTGTTATAAAAGGACATGAATGTATGATTGTTGCTAACGATGCCACAGTCAAGGGTGGAACATATTTTCCTATGACTATTAAAAAGCATGTCAGAGCCCAGGAAATTGCTCTGCTGAATCATTTGCCCTGTATTTATCTTGTTGATTCAGGAGGTGTATTTCTACCTTTGCAGGCTGAAGTCTTTCCCGATAGAGACCATTTCGGAAAAATTTTTTACAACCAAGCGAGAATGTCTGCCGAAGGTATAACGCAGGTTGCCGTGGTCATGGGTTCATGCACGGCAGGTGGGGCTTATGTTCCTGCGATGAGCGACGAAGCGGTAATGGTTAAAAATCAGGCTACTATTTTTATTGGCGGTCCTCCACTCGTAAAAGCTGCTACAGGTGAAGTAGTAACAGATGAGGAATTAGGCGGTGCAGATGTCCATTGCAAAATTTCCGGTGTGTCCGACCACTATGCTTTTAATGATGAACATGCTTTGGATATAACAAGAAATATCGTTGAGAATTTTGAAATACAAAAGAAGTTTGACATTGGCAGAGACACGCCTGAGGAGCCATATTACGACCCTGCGGAACTTTATGGGATTATTCCAAAAAATATTCGTATGCCTTTCGATATTCGTGAAGTAATTGCCAGAATAGTTGATGGCAGCCGCTTCCAGGAATTTAAGGAATTATACGGAACTACTATGGTAACAGGTTTTGCACGGATAATGGGTTATCCTATTGGCATTCTTGCAAACAATGGAGTTCTGTTTTCCGAATCAAGTCTTAAGGGGGCGCATTTCATAGAGCTATGCACCAACAGAAAAATTCCTTTGCTCTTTCTTCAAAACATAACCGGCTTTATAGTAGGACGCAAGTACGAACACGGCGGTATTGCAAGGGATGGAGCTAAGCTGGTACATGCCTGTGCAAATGCGGACGTACCTAAATTTACAATGATTGTTGGTACATCAAATGGAGCAGGAAATTATGCCATGTGCGGAAGAGGCTACAATCCTCGTCTTTTGTGGACATGGGTAAACGGTAAAATATCCGTTATGGGCGGCGAACAGGCTGCAGATGTACTTGCTACCGTAAAAATCAAGCAATTGGAAAAAGAAGGAAAAACTTTATCCGAAAAAGAAATCAGGGCTATAAGGGAACCGATTTTAGAAAAATATGAGTATGAAGCAAGCCCCTATTATAGTTCTGCACGGCTTTGGGATGACGGTATAATAGACCCGCTCGATGCAAGAAATGTTATAGCCCTGGGAATTTCTATGGCGTTGAATACGCCTATCCCCGACCAAAAATACGGTGTTTTCAGAATGTAATTATTATTAAATTGAGAGACATTATGCCTGAATATCCAACTTACAACACAATACTTCTGGGAATAAAAGACCAGCTTGCTTATGTAACTTTAAACCGACCTGAAGTGCATAATGCACTCAACGATGAATTAATCAATGAGTTGTATGATGTGTTTGCGCATTTGAATAATGATGAAGATTTAAGAGTAATTATCCTTACAGGCAACGGAAAAACATTTTGTGCCGGTGCCGATTTAAACTGGATGAAATCTGTTGTGCATTATTCTTATGAGGACAATTACAAAGAATCATTGAAGCTCGCAGAACTGATGCACCTGATTTTTACTCATAATAAACCTGTAATAGCAAAACTCAACGGTTCTGCAATCGGAGGAGGAGTCGGGCTTGTTTCAGTCTGTGACATTTCAATCGCATCGAATTATTGCAAGTTCGGATTAAGTGAAGTTAGTTTAGGATTGGTTCCTGCGGTAATCTCCCCCTATGTGATTGAAAGAATCGGACAGGCAAAAGCGAGAGAATTATTTATTACCGGTGAGAGGATTTCCGCTGAAAGAGCAGTTGAGCTAAATTTGATAAATTATTCTGTTCCGATTGATGATATAGATAGAATCGTGGATGAGTTTGCAAGTATCATTCTCAACAATGGTCCTAATGCCGTGAGAATTGCTAAGGAAATGATATTCAAGGTTTCACAAATGAAATTTCCGGAAATTACAACCTACAATGCTGAATTGATATCGAATTTAAGATTGAGCGAAGAAGGTCAGGAAGGCATGAATGCCTTTCTCGAAAAACGGCTTCCAAAGTGGAGAACAATTGAATAAATAATATAAAATTAAATCCAATGAAAAGTAAAGAAATCAAAAAAATATTAATTGCTAATCGAAGTGAAATTGCCTGCCGTGTCATCAGGGCTTGCAAGGAGATGGATATAAGAACTGTCGCTGTCTATTCGGAGGCAGATGCAAAATCACTTCATGTCATGCTTGCCGATGAAGCTGTGTGCATAGGTCCACCGCAGGCATTGCAATCTTATCTGAATATGGACGCTGTTATCAAGGCGGCGAAAGATTCAAATTGTGATGCAATACATCCGGGCTACGGCTTCCTTGCGGAAAATTCGGATTTTAATCAGAAAGTACGCGATGCAGGATTAATCTTCATCGGACCGAATCCCAAACCTATGAAATTGCTTGGCTCTAAAGTTGCATCCAGAGTGAAAATGATTGAATCCGGTGTCCCTGTTATTCCCGGAATGAAGAGCAGTTCTAAAGATATTAAGGAATTTGAAAAGATTGCAAAAGAAATGGGATTTCCTGTTCTTATCAAAGCATCTGCCGGTGGTGGTGGAAAAGGAATGCGTGTTGTGCATAAATTTGAAGATTTGACAACTGCGGTTGAATCTGCTATGCGAGAGTCTTTATCAGCTTTTGGAAGCGATGAGGTTTACCTCGAAAAATATATCGAGAATCCACGCCATGTCGAATTTCAGATAGCTGCTGATAACTATGGTAATGTCGTTTATTTGTTCGAAAGAGAATGTTCTATTCAAAGACGTCACCAAAAAATTATAGAGGAAACTCCGTCGCCTGTTATGGATGAAACACTCCAGAAGAAAATGGGTGAAACGGCAGTGAAAGTTATCAAAGCGGCAAATTATAATAATCTCGGCACTGTCGAATTTCTTGTGGATAAAGATAAAAACTTTTATTTCCTCGAAGTGAATGCGAGAATACAGGTGGAGCATCCAATCACGGAACTCACAACTGGTGTTGACTTGGTGAAACTACAAATTCAGATGGCTAACGGAGACAAATTACCATTCACCCAAAAAGACCTGAAACAAAACGGTCATGCAATTGAATGTAGAATCTATGCCGAGGATGCGGACAATAATTTTATGCCTTCATCAGGGAAAATTCTATTTTTAAAAGAGCCGATGGGTTTTGGAGTGAGATATGATTCAGGAATTTACCAGGGGTGTGAGGTTCCGGTATTTTATGACCCGGTTCTTGCAAAGCTGATTGTCTGGGGAAGAGATAGAGAAGAAGCACGAAAAAGAATGCTCTTAGCATTGAAAGATAATGTAATTCTGGGTGTGAAAACTTCAATAGGTTTTATGCTTAAAATACTGTGCCATCCTGAGTTTATCAAAGGTAATACTTTTACAAATTTCATAGATAAAAATATGACTTTTGAAAAGGAAACAAATAATGAATTATTGAATGCCGCATTTTTGGGTGCTGCGTTACATACTAAAAACAAGAAGAAAACTTATTCAACTGCAAAGGCGGGAGAGGGAGAAATTCCTTCGCCATGGAATACAATCGGAAGATGGGAAATTGCTTCTTCCTGAAATTATTAATTTTATTAAGGCAAAAATATGGAATTGACATACAAAAATAATTTATATAACCTCGATGTAGAGGTGCAGGGAGAGAATTGCATACTGAACATTAATAACGAAAAAATCACAATACCTGTGCGGCAGTTCAATGAAAATATTTTTTCTGTTTTTCTGAATAATAAATATACTAATGCCTATTCCGCTGAGGATGACAATCATTTTTATATAAATATCGAGGGAGAGAATTTCGTATTCGACAAAGTCAAGGAAAGCGAAAATAAATTTTTCGATGACTGTGTCTCCGCAGACAAAGATATAATCAAGCCTCCCATGCCCGGAAGTATAGTAAAAATCTTAGTAGAAAAAGGGCAGAAAGTTAAAGAAAACGACAGCCTCATTATCGTCGAAGCTATGAAAATGGAAACCACACTTTATTCTTCTATTGACGGTGTCATTACCGAAATCAACGTCTCAGCAGGACAGCAGGTAGATTCCGATGTTGTTTTGATTGTGGTGGAGAAGGAATAAGATTAGAAACAGACTTATAAATAATTTGGAGTTTATATGAAAAAGATTTTGATTGTAACTATTACTTTATTAATTGTAATAAGCAATTTAAATGCAAAAACTATTTGGATTGAAAATAATATTAATAATCTTCCAAGTTTGACAACTTTTTATAATGGATTAATTGAAGATTTAAAATTGACACCATATTATCAGAATATTAAAATTGTAAATGATAATAAACAATTAAAAGAGCAAAAAGGTGATTTAGTTATTACTTTTAATGGTCAGGGTAATTCAATAGATAATGTGAATGTAAGTTATTTTTATTTTATTGCTTTTACTGTTAATGACTCTAAGAACTGGAATTATCACCAAGATTGGGGATGTATTTTTTCTGATGATTATATTAATAAGAATTCACATGAAGCAGGAATTGCAATTATTAAATTTTTGGATAAATGGTTTTAAAATAAAATAATTTAGATATATAAAAAGAAGGAATAATAATAGCCGACGGCATCATTACCGAAATCAACGTCTCCGCCGGACAGCAGGTTGATTCCGATGTTGTGTTGATTGTGGTTGAAAAGGAGAAGGAATAAATTGTATACTTATTAACATAAGCAAATCCTTACTTCTGTATCGTATACTTTTTCATTTTGCAATTTAAATCAAGGACCTTCGATTTGTCAACATTAATATCATTTTGTGAAACGAGATAAATATTTTGAGTAGAATTACTTTCAATTAACTTCCTAATCACAATATTGGCAGAAGCACCATAATTAAATTTACCCAAAAAAGTATTATCTAATGAAGTATTTATAACTGTCTGATAATCAGGAAACCAATTATAGGGTATTACAAATTTTCCAGAACTATCTGTTTTTGTAACTTCAGTTGGAATATCACAGTTGTATGTATCAAATTTAAAACCTACAATAATATTTTGCATAATTGTAGTATCAGTAGTGTGCAAAGTGACCACATATACACCTGGTCTGACAGGTTGATTTGTATCAGTTGATTCAATATTTTTTACTTTCCAAAATATCTTATTTAATCCTGATGATACAGAACCCTCATATTTAAAAAAAGATTTACCAGAACTTTTCTCTGTTATTTCTATTATATCTGAATTATCATCATAATTTTCAAAACAAATCATTGTACCTTTTAAGAAAGGATTAGGATAATTATAATTAAAATAGGGTTTAAAAATAATATTATGAATCAAACATTCATCTGAATATATAAAACTTCCATCTAAATCATATATCTTCAAACGATAAAAATATAAGGAATCGTATTTTACACTATTATCAATAATTTTATATGTTCGAGTGGAACCACTAGTACCATAAGCCTTTAAAGAATCAATAGGGAAATAAATTTTTTCATAATCTTTTCTATTAGCTCTTTCTAAAATAAATTTATCAGCGTGGTATTCACTAAAGGTTTCCCATGTTATATCAATAAAAGTTTTGTGAACAAATATATTTAAACCACCAAATTCCACAACTTGGATTTTGGTGTTATTATCACTTTTAGGATTTTTAATTCCATTTAAAATAATATTGCTTGGCAAATCAGGTATGACACATATATCAGCATTGGGTACAGGGTTTCCGTTTTCATCTAAAACGACCCCATAAATAGCCGACTCGCGATTATCGCTCGGTCCACTTGATTGATTGCAGGAGTATAAAAATATTATTAGTATGATAGAAAGTAGAGAACCACAAGTTTTCATGTCCATAAATAAATATAATGTTGAAAATATTTGATTATATTATCATATCGGTATCCTATTCGAAACAACAGGCTCACATATAGGAATATCAGTTGCTATTTTTTTCAAGCCGCTGCCATCCCTGTTAATAATAAATAAATCATAATGAGTTGGATTAGCTGTTTTAGCAAGTGCAAAAGTTATAACCTGTGCATCGGGAGCAATAGATAAGCTGACATTAGATTCGTGCTTGTAACCCGGATACTGTCCGTCGAAGGATGTAAAAGTCATAACAGTAGAAGTAGATGCTCCCTGAGCAAAATTATAAATGTCAATACCGTCGTTCGTCCAGATAGCGAGTTCTGTGCTTTCTTTTGCGAATTGATTCGGATTGCTGAGATTAGGCAGTAAAAGGGATGTTTGCGACATGGTCTGATTTGCTCCTAATACTTGCAGAGTGCTTCCGGTTTGAAGCAGTATATTTTCCGAGAACGGGTCAATCCCCCACAGAGTAACCGGAGCATCAATTATGTCGCTATATGATGAAATTGTACTGTCATTCCATTCGATTACTCTATAGCCCATAGATGTATATTGATTATTTGCAAATTTTAATGCCTGGATGACAAACCAAATCTTAGAGCCGTCCTGATTAATTAATATGTTTCGTCCTGCAGGCAGGATGACATTTACTCCCATTCCAAGAAATTGATTCATGCAAAAATTCTTTATGGATATTGTTGTCATCAGCCATTTCGCACAATTGAATATAATAAGCTTTGGCTCTACTGTTGTCGGGTCTAAATTTGCAGTATCCGCAGATTCATAATTTACAAAATAAGCGACATGATGACCGTCATAGCTAAGTTGAATAAGCGGCATAGCATCATAGGCATAGATGTGTGTCAAATCAGCAGAATCATAAGGAAAAGGAACCTTCAGCAAAGAG
>JBEKWK010000107.1:0-8797 GCA_049513175.1 FCB group bacterium | reverse complement strand
TTTGCCGTCATTATCGAGACTGCATAAAACTAAGTGTCCGTTGACAAGCAGAATATAATTTTCATGCGATATTCTTCCAATCCATTTCGCATCATCTGAGCTATAATCGAGCCAGTCACCATAAAGTTCGCAAATAGAAATTATATTTGTCAGTGAATCGAGATGGGCAATAAAAATACGTGAATTTTCTTTCCATACCGTAAGAAGTGACGATTCGAGCGGTTCAGAAGCAAGGACCAAAACATCTCTAATACTTCCGCGGGCATTAACTCTATTCAAACCACGCCAGGAATATATCACTTCGGACTCGCCAGCCCATGATGGCTTTATAAAATATGTCAGAGGCTGTTGATTTTCGATTGCAGGTTTTGCGATTACGATTTCTCCGCCTTCATGAACATCTTTCTTAAAATAAGAAAATTTATTAGTGTTATCGGCAAAGGATACCGAATTATAGAATGAAAGCAAAATAATTGTGAATATTAATATTTTGAGAGATTTCTGAAATAATAACAATTTGTCATTCTGAACGCAGCGTAGCGAAGTGAAGAATCCAGAATTTCCAGAATCAAAAGTACTACTGGATTCTTCGCTACGCTCAGAATGACAGAAAGAATGTGGATTCCAACTTCCGTGGGAATGACATTTCCAAAATAAATCCATATGTTGATCTCTTGTTATCACAAGTCTGAGCCTTTTGTTTGAATTTCGCAAATACAATAAACTGCAATTCCTTCTGAGTGTCCGACAAATCCCATACCTTCATTTGTCTTTGCTTTTATATTGACACGGTCAAAAGGAATTTTACATAATTCGGATATACTTTGCCTGATTGCTTGCTTATACTTATTTAATTTCGGTTTTTCGAGCAGGATAGTAACATCAATATTAACGATATTTAATGATTTCTTTTTTAATAGTCCTATGATTTCTTTAACAAAAATTTTGCTATCTGCATCTTTATATTTTATTTCGGAATCAGGGAATAATTCACCAATATCGCCTAAGCCTGCGGCTCCGAGAAGTGCATCGCATAAAGCATGAAGCAGTGTATCCCCATCGCTATGTGCCATAGCACCTGATTCAGATTCAATAAGGACTCCTCCGAGCAATAATTTTCTACCCGGTACCAATTTGTGTGAATCATAGCCGAAACCGACCATTTATTCTCCTGTATAATTTATATATATCACTAAATAATGTGTTCTTTAGGAATATTTTACACAAACTTAATAAACATTATGGAAATTATTGTAAATTTACATATTTCCGTAGGAAAATTTTGAGAATAAAATTGGCAAGATAAAAAATATTTATATTTAAATATACCTTAAATTATTGATTCTATGAAAAAGCTGATTATTACTTTGATTTTATTCTTAATACCCGTTTTAGCCGCTGCCCAAAGCTCTATTACAGGTAATGTCAAAGACGAGAGCGGAGCAACTTTGCGGTATGTTCATATTTACTTAACTCCGCTTCCATCAGGTATAACAATCATGACGCAATCAGATAAAAAAGGGAATTTCTCTTTTTCAAAATTGTCTGAAGGTAAATATTTATTGAGCATCAAACAGATAGGATTCAAAAACTACTTCGATACGATTCCACTTCCACAAAACTTTAAACAGGAATTGGATATTTATCTCAGCGAAGAACCCGTCGAGCAAAAAGAGGTAGTGGTTTCCGCAACCCGGACTGCAAGGACCTTGGAGGATATTCCCATGAGAGTTGAATTAATTCCTGCGGAAGATATGGACGAAGAAATAAACAATGGGCTAAGCTCCGCAAAAATGGCTCTGGGGGAACTGCCCGGTATAATGGCTCAGGGTGTAAGTTCTGCCCTCGGTGCTTCAGTCATGCGTATCAGAGGACTTGACGGAAGATATGTGCAATTGCTGGTTGACGGAGTGCCTGCGTTCAGCGGACTGAATATGAATTTTTCCGTTCTTCAACTTGCACCTTTGAATTTAAAACAGCTTGAAATCATCAAAGGCTCGGCGGCAGGCTTGCAAAGCGATGCTATAGGTGGTATTATAAATTATATTACACGAGTTCCCTCCGGTGAAAAACCGGAAGCTGTAGTTGCTATGAATTTTACTTCCCTTAAAGGTATGGATTTCGCGGGCTGGTACGGGCAGTATTTCGGCGATTTAGGTTTTTCTTTGCATACAACATATAATTACCAGCCTCGCTTTGATATTGATAAAGACGGCTTCGCAGATGAGGCTTTGCAGAAAAGAATAAATATCAATCCCAAATTATTTTATAATTTTAATAATAAATTGAAAATCACTTTTTCCGGAAATTATCTTAATGAGCATCGTCTCGGTGGAATGATGGCGGCACCGGAGGATTTTGACAATGGCAGTGCAGGTATTTTTTCCGCCGCATTGAATACAGAAAGATTTGACGGAATCGCAACTTTGGATTACTATTTTAATGACGAAAATTCTTTTGCATTTAACGGAGCATATATAAATACTACAAGAAATTCTTACAGACAGCTTGTCCAATTCAATGGTACGGAAAATATTAAATATGCTGACTTGCACTGGAATTTAAATCTATCTCCATTTAGTTTATTATCAGGAGTTGAATTAAATAACCGGGTATTTGAGGAAGCGAGTGCTGATTCTATCTGGGGTAAGCGGAATTACTCATATTTGACGTTATCGCTTTATATGCAGGGTGAATATCAATTTTCTCAGAAATTATCGGCTTTGGCATTGTTAAGGCTTGATAATCAGAATAAATCAGGGACTGTACTTGTACCAAGATTTTCCCTGCTATATAAACCGGCAAAAGATTTAGCCCTGAGAGGAAGCGTTGGAACAGGCTGGCGTCTCCCGACAATATTTGATGAGAATGCAGAGGAAAGAGCTTTTTATGGTGTGCCGCCGATAACAAGTAATTTATTGGAAAAATCCCTGTCCTATTCGGTTAATTGCAATTACAAAACTTCAATGAAAGAATCCTTAATTTTGACTTTTGACTTGTCTTTGTACTCATCAACAATTAAAAACAAGACCGAACTTGAGATACTGCCACCTTCATCGGGAATACCATGTGTATGGACGAATGACGGTAAATTAACTTCCAACGGCTTTGAGCTTATTATCGAAGGTGATATGAAAAAACTGAATTTCTTTATCGGGTACAATTTTAATGATGTAAATGAAGAGCAGAACGGTGTTAGTTCCGAAAAGATTTTCACTCCTAAGCATAATTTGACGACAGGACTGGCATGGACAATTTTTGAGAAGTGTATTTTAAGGGGCGAAATGATGTTCACTTCTTCCCAGTTACTACCTGCAAACCCTTATGAACAGTACTCTCCGGCGTTCATTACTTTCGGTGCGTCAATCGAGTATCCTCTTTCAAATAATATCACTATATTTGCAAATGCGGAGGATGCAGGAGATTCGAGGCAAACTCGTTCAATGCCTCTTTACCTTGGTACTCCCGGTGCAAGTAATTTTAATACGAATTTTATCTGGGGACCTGTGGACGGCAGAGTGCTTAATGCGGGAATAAAATATAAATTATAAAATGGAATTGGAAGAAAGAAATATTGAAGAAAAAGTAATAACCGTCAGCGAACTGACAAGGGCTATTACTATTGCACTCGAAAGGAACATCGGTTACGTTACCGTGCAGGGTGAATTGTCTAATTTCAAGCTGCATACTTCAGGACATAGGTATTTCACTTTGAAAGATGAATCCGCCCAGATTTCATGCGTTATGTGGAGGGGTAAGGCGATAAGATTCACACCTGCCGACGGTATGAAAGTCATCATCAAGGGACATCTGACCGTTTATCCACCGCGGGGACAGTATCAGTTGGAGTGTGAATCCATTGTGCCACTCGGACAGGGCGATTTATTTCTCGCATTCGAAGCACTGAAGAGAAAGCTGGAGGAACTTGGATATTTTGAACAGGAAAGAAAAAGACCAATTCCCGATTTGCCGCTTCACGTGGGCGTTTCGACATCGCCGACAGGTGCGGCGATTAAAGATATTTTAAGTACACTCGAAAGGCGTTTTCCTGCGGCAACTATATATTTCAGACCGACACTTGTTCAGGGTGAAGGTTCTGCTGAGGATATTGCACTTGCTATTAAACAGCTTCAGACAACGCCGGCGGAGGTATTAATTGTCGGTCGGGGCGGCGGCTCTCTCGAGGATTTGTGGTCTTATAATACGGAAATTGTTGCTGACTCTATTTTCAATTCTCGCATTCCTGTTATTTCTGCTGTCGGGCATGAGACGGATTTTACTATTGCCGATTTTGTCGCAGACCTGCGTGCCGCTACGCCCACTGCCGCCGCTGAAATTGTATCTGCCCATACTTCGGATAGCCTCGATGAAATGCTTTTATCTTTTTTAGAATTGATGGAAAATTCTGTTAAAGAAAAAATTAATTCTCTTTCTGAAAATATTGATTCGATGACTGTTTCCTATGCTTTCCGTAGCATTGAAGATAAAATCAAGACACATTTGCAATTCATAGATGAGCTTGAATCGCAGGCAGGGCAGAATATCATTCGTTTAAATAGTAATCTGAAGCAGAAATTATCTTTTTTAGAGAATCATTGCAAGTCTCTCTTCCCGCTTTCACCCTTGAAAAAAGGATTTGCTATTCTTCAAAGCGAAGACGAGATTATTCCGAAATGGGAGACTTTGGGTAATTTTCTAAATGTAGATATTGTCCGCGAAAACGAGATTGCATTGGCATCCATAAATAAAATAACTCCGAATAAAACTAAATATAATATAAATAAACCGGAAAATTAATATGAAACAGAAAAGCACATTATCGTTCGAGGAGCAATTCAAGCGGCTTGAGGAAATCGTCGAGCTTCTCGATTCTGGCGATGCTCCTTTGGAAGAGCTTCTCAAAATATTCGAAGAGGGTATGCAATTGGCAAAATCCCTAAGAGAGTTCTTAAGCAAGGCAGAGCAGAAAGTGATTGAAATTTCGGGGAAAACGAAGGTTGAAGAAGAGAATGTATAATTTAGAATGTAAAATGTAGAATTTAATAAGTTGAAAGTTAAAAGTTGAAAGTGAAGAATGTCATTCTGACCCCGATGAATCGGGGGAAGAATCCAGGGTTTAACTCCTTGTTCCCAAGCTCCTGCTTGGGAACACAATAGGAAAGAGTTATGAGAACAAGATATAAAATTCAAAACCACCTTGTTCCCAAGCTCCTGCTTGGGAACACAACAGGAGTGAGACATGCGAATTTATAATATAGGATTTAATGCTTTACAAAGCAGGAGCTTTGTAACGAGGAGAAAATAAAGAGTTTATAAAGAGAAAAAAAACACCTTGTTCCCAAGCTCCTGCTTGGGAACACAATAGGGAAAAAGCATGAGAACAAGATATAAGATATTTGATACAAAAACTGTTTATTTCATAACCTCATCAATTGTGGACTGGTGCGAAATTTTCATTAGTCAAAAATATTTTGACATTCTGATTAATGCTTTATCCTATAAAAGAACTGAATCAAATCTAAAATTGTATGCATATGTTTTTATGAAAAATCATATTCATTTGATTATATCTTGTGAAAATATCATTAAATTTGTCAAAGAATATAAAAGTTATACAGCACATGAAATAATAAAACAACTTAAACTGGAAAATGAAATTGATACATTAGAAAAGTTTAAGCTAAGTAAAAAGAGTTATAAAGAAGATTCAAATTATCAGGTTTGGCAGGAAGGATTTCATCCTGAATTAATCTATAGTATGGAAATTTTCAGGCAAAAAGCAGAGTATATACATAACAATCCTGTTTTGAAGGGTTATGTCTTGAAAGCGGAAGATTGGAAATATTCGAGTGCTTCAAATTATATATTGGGAGAAGGTATAATAGAGATAGATTCGCCGTTATAGGAAGAGGATGTTCCCAAGCAGGAGCTTGGGAACAAGGTGGGATGAAGTTTTTGAGATAGATTCGCCTGTATGGGAGGATGTTCCCAAGCAGGAGCTTGGGAACAAGGTGGGCAATAATGGAGTTTGAGAACAAAGTGTAATAATATTATATTTATAATTTATGTTTAGTGATTTAGAATTAATTGAAGAAAAACTGGGTGATTTACTAAGTAAATCCGGCGGCGAGAAATATTATATAATACCGTCTCTATGGCTTGACCCGGAACATAAACCGGAGAAGACGACAGAGCAGGTCTCGGCAGAGCAGTTCTTTCTCGACAGGATAGGCAAAATAAGAGAAATAAGCAAGCTAAAAGGAAAATTTCAGCCGAAGAAAGACAAAACTAAGGATGCAGTGATTTATAATATGTTTGTCCGCCACACAACAGCTTTCGACCACAACGGCGACGGAATAATTAATATTGGCGGTGTTCTGAACGGCTTCCGTGAAACAGGAACGTTTCTGAAAGCAATAGCCATTCTGCCTTATATTCATTCATTGGGTGCGAATACGATTTACCTGCTTCCAATCACCTCAATTGGCATTGACGGCAGGAAGGGTAGCTTAGGCTCGCCTTATGCAATACGCAATCCATACAAAATAGATGAGCATCTTGCCGAGCCGGCACTCGATTTGAATGAGGAAGTAGAATTTAACGCATTCGTCGAAGCGGCACATCTGCTCGGAATTAAGGTGGTGCTTGAGTTTGTCTTCCGTACTGCAAGTATAGACAGCGAACTTGCCATCGAACATCCCGAATGGTTTTACTGGCTCAGAGAGGAAATTGAAAACAGACAGCAAGGCTCAAAAGATGAAAGGGAGTACGGTCCGCCGATTTTTAATGATGAAGAAATTTCTAAAATTAAACAAAAAGTTGAAAGCGGAGACTTTAAGAGACTGCCACAGCCACATGAGGTATACCAGGACTTTTTTACAAAGATACCAAAAATAGTAAAGCTAAACGAAAATAAAATTATCGGCATAACAAAAAAAGAAGAGGAATGTAAAATCCCCGGTGCCTTTGCCGACTGGCCCCCCGACGATGTACAGCCTGTCTGGAGCGACGTTACATATTTGCGTTTGTACGACCACAAAGATTTTAATTATATAGCATACAACACAGTCAGAATGTATGATGTGAAGCTCGCTAATCCTGAAAACGAAGTAAAGGACTTGTGGGAGAATATCTGCAATATAATCCCTTATTACCAGAAAAATTTTGATATTGACGGTGTGATGATTGATATGGGACACGCCCTGCCGCAGGAATTGCGTGCAGAGATTGTCAGGAGGGCAAAGGATGTCAACAATGATTTTATTTTCTGGGAAGAAAATTTCGTCCCAACACAAAAATCTCACGATGACGGTTATGATGCCGTTGTCGGCTACCTGCCTTTCGACGCACACCGCCCTTTGAAGATGAAGGAATTTATTTACACTCTTTTCAGAGGTGGTTTTCCTATTCCTTATTTTGCGACAGCAGAAAATCACAATACACATAGAGCCGCTTCGAGATTTGGTAATACGGATTTTTCCAAATTTATCTGGACTTTATTTAATTTTATACCCGGGATTCCTTTTATTCATGCGGGATTCGAGCTTGGTGAAGACAAGCCAGTAAATACAGGGTTGGGCTTTACTCAGGAAGAAATAGAAATGTTTCCTGCAACAAAACTTCCTTTATTTTCCGAAGCAGCTTTGTGCTGGGAGAATGAGAACCAGTGGACAGAATATTTGAGAATAATTATTAAAATAAGAGAAAAATTTATTGACCTTGAAAATAATTATTCGACCGAAACTATAATTTTCCTGGTAAATTCAAATGACAATATAATTACATTTGCACGCAAATTTAAAGATAGACCTATGTTCTTTTTCATGGGGAATATGCATCCGGACAGGGAATTGTATTTTAATGTAAAGCTTCCGAATGGTGCAAAGTTGTTTACCGATTCGCTCACAAACGAATATTTTAATGTTGTAAATGATGAGTTGATAATGAATCTAAAGCCTTTCCAGGCGATGTGCGGGGAATTGAAATTTTAATTAAGAATTAAAAATTAAGAATTAAAATTATTTGTTGATGCAAAAGGAATTAAAGACTGATTATACAATTACAACCGGTACAGCAAGCATACAGAGCTTGTTTATTTCGTTCTTTATTGGATTAATCTATATTTCTTTATATTGTATCTTATGGGGAATAGAAGGACTGAAGCCCGCATTCGACAAATTTATGCATTACTATAGTTTTATCCCGATTTTTATTTGTGGTGTTGTAGTGCATGAACTTTTACATGGAATCACATGGAAAATATTCGGGAAGGTTCCTTTACGGATGATAACTTTTGGTTTTCGTTCGAAATCTTTAACACCTAATTGTTGCTGCACAATTCCAATAAAAACTTCTGCATATAAGATAGGATTGTTGGTTCCGTTTTTGTTAATGGGTCTAATTCCCGCAATAATAGGAATAGCATATAATACTGCTTGGCTCTTATTTTTTGGCAAACTATTCTCTTTCGTAGGGTCGGTTGATTTACTTGTTTTTTGGAATATATTTGACTTAAAATCTGAAACTTTAGTGCAAGACAGCCCTGTGAAAGCGGGATGCACCTTGGTTGAATAAAATGAAATATCCTATACAAAATATTGAAGACGTTTTGGAATTGACGCAATATGACGGCGGTAAATTCAAAGTTCATAGTCTCAAGGAAGCTGAGCAGTTCTGCAAATCGCTTGCAGTCGGGCATTATGAAAATTTTCCTGTCGGTTCGATTTTAATATCTTCCAGATACAGGAATCATATTTATAATTTGTACGCTTTCTCAAGGATAGCTGATGACATTGCA
>JBEKWK010000106.1:0-10008 GCA_049513175.1 FCB group bacterium | reverse complement strand
CGATGCACGTTTTGTTTCCTCGAGTAAATACTCCTGTGCAATAAAGGGTTCCTGATTATGAGAGGGCTTCCGCAGATGATAAGAACCATCTGAATGAAGTTCCCATGACTTTGTGTTATCTTTCCAGTAAATATCGAGCAATTCTTTAAGCTGCTTTTGCAAAGCAGTGTCATGAATAGGAAACATAAGCTCAACACGCTTCTGCAAATTCCTCGACATCCAATCTGCACTCGAAAGATAATACTCATCTTTTCCACCGCATCTGAAATAGAAAATACGGCTATGCTCAAGAAATCGACCAAGTATGCTCCTTACCTCTATTGTATCGCTGATATCCGGAATTCCCGGTCTCAGACAACAGACACCACGAACAAGCAACTTAATTCTAACACCTTTACGCGATGCTTTATAAAGTGCCTGTATTATTTCATCATGTGCAAGAGAATTCATTTTCACAATAATTAATCCGGGATTTTCAGAAGTATGCAATTCGGCTTCGCGGTTGATAAATTCTATCAGTATTCTTCTCAAATTGATGGGAGCAATCAAAAACTGCTTCCAGTCTTTATGATATGAATATCCTGTCAGATAGTTGAAAAAGTGCATTGCATCAGTTCCAAATTCCTCATTCGATGTGAAGAATCCTACATCGGTATAAAGCTTTGAAGTTTGGTAATTATAGTTACCTGTAGAAAGGTGTATATAAGTTTTTAGTTTATTTGCTTCCTTCCTAACAATAACAGCAATCTTGCAGTGAGTTTTAAGACCCATAATACCATAAACAACATGAGCTCCGCAATGTTCGAGTTCTTTAGCCCAGATAATATTGTTTTCTTCATCAAACCGTGCCTTCAATTCAACAAAAGCTGTAACATCTTTGCCGTTTTCTGCGGCTTTCTTCAAGGCTTCAACGATAGGTGAATTTATTCCTGTACGATATAAAGTTATTTTTATAGCAAGCACACTTGGGTCAGTACTTGCCTCATTTAAAAATTTTAATACACTATTTGAAAAAGAATCAAAAGGGTGATGCACTAAAAAATCTTTCTTCTTAATTGCATCAAAAATGCTAATCCCATTAGTAGTGAATTCAGGAATTGAACGGGATTGAAACGGTATATCTTTAAGATTTCTTTTATCTATTTTAAGCAATCCCATAAAATCCGGAAGATTCAATGGTCTGTTCAACATATAGACATCATCGGGTTCAAGCTCTAAGGACTTCATTAAAACCTTTGTAAGGTAATCAGGCATGTTTGAGCTGACTTCAAGCCTTACGGCAGCTCTTTCCCTCTTCCTGTGCTTTATTTGCTCGGCAATTTCCTGCAGTAAATCTTCTGCCTCATCTTCAGCGATTTCCACATCGGCATCGCGTGTAATGCGAAATGTATTTGAAACTTCAATTTCCAATCCGGGGAAAAGTAACCCTGCAAAAGTTTTTATTAACTGTTCTATTAGAACAAGGTTGATACCTTTGGGTCTCTCTAATTTTACAAAGCGTGGTAATACCGAAGGTACCTGGAGAAAAGCAATCTTTTTATCTGTATTTTTACCGGAACCATCTGACAACATAAAAGCGATATTTAAGCTACGGTTAATTAATCTTGGAAATGGATGCGCCGGGTCAAGACTTAACGGAGTCAATACGGGCATTACACAATCAACAAAATATTTATTCAGAAATGCTATTTCCTCATTAGTTAATTGTTCCATATAATGAATAAAAATATTCTCTTCCTGAAGCTTTTCTATAATATCATCGTAAAAAATATGTTCTTGTTTTTCAAAAAGCGGAACTAACCGTTTCCTGATTTCATGAAGCTGCTCCTGAGGAGTCATCCCGTCAACAGACAATTCAGAAACACCGGCCGCGATTTGACTTTTCAATCCTGCAACACGAATCATAAAAAATTCATCAAGATTTGAACTCAGGATGGATATGAATTTTAATCGCTCAATTATAGGATGCCTTTGGTCCTCCGCTTCCGCTAGAACTCTTTTTTGGAATTCAATTAAGCTGAGTTCTCTGTTCAGATAATACAAAGGCGATGTTAAATCAATATAATTTTTTTCAGCTTTTTTGTTGGTCATTTTGTTTTCTCTTTAAAAATAATTTATTTTTATTAAATGTTTTAAACTATATTAATTTAAGAAAATACAAGTTCTATGCCAAATTCTTTTAGTTAGGAATTAGGAGTTGGATTTTATTATATTTTTAAAACTCCTAATTCCACATTCCTAATTTCTAACTGATTCAAAATGTAAGTTTTGTTGTTTTAAGTAATCTTTTTAAATTTTCTTTTTCGTAATCAGGTATAGGGTTTTCTTTAAGATACAGCAAACGAAGATTGTACATTGTTTCGAGATTGACAGGCATTTTGGTTAAATTGTTATTGCCGATAGTCAGAACCTGAAGGTTACGTAATTTAGTCATTTCCTGGGGTAACCTATATATCAGGTTATTATCAAGCTTTAAATTTGTAAGATTTAGCAAATTACCTATTTCAGATGGTATATTTTGAATTTTATTTGAAGATAAATCAAGCTGATTTAAATATTGTAATGAGCATATATCAAAAGGAAATTCAGTCAATTCATTATTACTTATATCAAGACTATTTAAATAAATAAGTTTGTTGAATTCCGGTGGAAGAGACTTCAGTTTATTATTCCGGATATTTAAATTCTTCAAATTTGTAATATTGACAATTTCAGCGGGTAATTTCTGCGATTTATTATCATTCATATCGAGAGTCTGTAACATCTTAAGATTGTAAATTTTCTTAGGAAACATTTTTATATTATTCCCATCAAGATTAAGATATGTCAAATGTTCGAGATTGACAAAATCATTTGGAATCCCTGATAAAAAATTATACCCTAAATTTAGGGACTGAAGAGATTTCAGAAAGCCAATGTCCTTTGGCAATACGGTTAATTGATTATCAGATAAATTTAAAACTTTCAGGGATTCCATTTTGGAAATATCTGGAAAAATTTTACTTATTTTATTTTTATTAACAACCAATATTTCAAGATTCTTCATTTGCGTCAAATCCGAAGGTAACGTTTTAATGGAATTTGAGGCTATGTATAACCCTTTTAAATTTTGAAGCAAAAAAATATTCGGGGGTAAAGAAGTAATTTTGTTTGAAGATAGCTTTAAAGTTATTAGCTTTTTTAATTGAGTAATTTCCTGGGGTATGGAAACTATCTGATTTCTACCTATATCCAGTACATTAAGATTTTCAAGTTCTACAATTTCATTTGGGAATTTGGTAAATTTATTTCCAGATAAATTTAAATATTTTAATTTTTTCAGACCTGAAATTTCCTTTGGAAGAAAGCTCAAATTATTATCACTTAAATCAAGGGCTTCAAGATTAACAAAATCAGAAATTTTTGATGACAAATTACTAATATTAGTATTCGACAGATTTATTCTGAATATATATTGAGCATCCTTATCAGCATCTTCAAGAGTTTTATAATTTCTAACCTTAATAGGTAATGGGTGCTTAATTGTATTTACTTCTTTATCGTTTGCATCGAGGATAGAAGATATGGAGATGATAAAAATTGCCGAGTATATTAATAAACAAACGTTAAGTTTCTGTTTCATTCTAATATTACTATCTTTCCTTTGAATTCTCATTAATATATTTCTTGGTAAACTCAAAATTTTACCTATTTCTAAAACTATAAAACAAATAGTACTTGACGTGAAATTAAAGAGGTATAAATCCGGTAGTTATTGTAAAAAATAATTCTGACATAAAATATGTTATAATATTACAATAAATTTATAAATGTAATTTTTGACTAATGTTTAATTATTTTTCTCTTATCTATAGCAAAGTATTTTTCCGCTCTTTTAGCCAATTTAACAAAAGGCAAACCAATAATTAAATATACGCAGGCAACGAGAATTCCCATACCTATATAATCATAATACAATCCGGCTAATTGATTATATATTTTGGTCAATTCCACCATTGTGATTACCGAAACTAAAGATGAATCTTTTAATAGAGCAATAAAGTCATTGGTCATAGGTGGTATGACAAGCCTTATAGCCTGGGGCAAAATTACGTGTCTCAAAGCCTGGTTACGTGTCATGCCAAGAGAAATTGCCGCTTCCATCTGCCCGCGTGGCACTGAAAAAAGTCCCGCCCTGTAATTCTCTGCTTCAGCCGAGGCATAATTCAGACCAAGACCTACAATAGCCGCCAAAAAAGGAGAAATGCTTAAACCTAATTGTGGTAGTACATAATAAATAAAATATAATTGCATTAACAAAGGGGTGCCTCTGATTCCTTCTACAAATATCACAGCTAAACTTGAAAAAGGCGGAGGCGAATAAACTCTCAACAGCATTACCATCAAACCAACAAGTATCGCTACAACCATCGAAAGTATAGAAATTCCCAAAGTTACGCATGCAGCCTGTAATATCATGGGCATAAAAGTTATATATCTATTGATATAGCCTTTTATTCCTATTTTCTGACCTTTATCTTCAAGATATTTGTTGTATTGCGTATGAGGGACATTAGATTCCTTGGTGTCTTTCATATAGCTCGCCATCATAATATTCCAAAGATTCCATCTCTCGAGGATTTCTCTTAATTTACCGTTATTTTTTAATTTTAAAATAATGGAATTAACTTTATTCAATAAGATAGTATCGTTTTTTCTAAATGCAATACCATAAGAAATTTCACCAATTGGCTGACCTACTAATTTTAATTGTGGATTCCATCCAGCATAATATTTTACTACCGGCTCATCAATCAGCACGGCTTCAATTCTTCCGAGTTCCAAATCTTTGTAAGATTTATCCTCATCGTCATATCCCCTGACATCAATACCTCCCTTTGCCTTTAAAATTCTTTCCGCAAGCGAACTATTCAATGTACCTACGGGCTTACCTTCTAAATCGGATAATGTATTTACTCCCGTAGTGCTTCTTCGGACAACCAATTGTTCAAAAGTGATATAATACGGGATAGAAAAATTTACTACTTCCGCTCTATCTTCGGTTATTTCAATCCCGTTAATAGCACATTCGTAATCATACCTTTCGAGCCCAGGTATAAGACCATCCCATTCGTTCTGAACATGCTGGGATTTCATGCCAAGTTCTTTTGATATTGCACCTATTAAATCTACTTCGAAACCTATCAGATGTGATGGATTTTTAGGGTCCTGGAATGCATAGGGAGCGCCGCTCTCGGCATCGGCTGCCCATCGTAGAACCGGTTGTTGAGAAAATGAGGAATGATTTAATGCAAAAAAAATAACAATGAATAACAAACATTCTTTTATACTAACAAACCTTGAGCAAATCATCATAATTTGAATCTTTTCTGTCTTATTATAATTTTACCATTTTTTTTAATAATTGAAAGAGACTAACATTGTTCACAATAAATCCAACATCTCTGTTTCTCAATTATACTATCATGTTCCAAACTACAAATATATATAAATTGATTAAAAAAATTACTAAAATAAAACACTAATATTTTCAAATAACCTTTTTGCTATTCCTAACAAATCTTTTAAACACACAAATTCTTTATTGTGTATTCATTCTTGAATAACTAAACTTATATTTTCTTTTTGTAAAATAATTCATTGAAATATTTAAAAACATAGTAATAGTAAAAGAATTAAGACACAGCTTTTGAAAGAATCGTGAAAGTTTTATTTGTAGCATCAATCTGGGCAGGTACACCTAAAGGTAAAGTTATATTATCGGAAGTGTGTCCGAATGGCATACCCAGAATTGCAGGGATTCCTAATTGTTTTACGCGATTAGAAATAATTTCTCTAATAGTAAATGAATGCCCGGGGTAAAAATCCCTTTTTGTTTCAAGATTCTTAAAATAGCCAAAGGCTATACCGGCACAATCCTGAAGTTTGCCTGCAAGCCAAAGTTGAGTAAGCATCCTGTCAATTTTATAAGGCTCTTCGGAAACTTCCTCAATCAATAGTATATTGCCCTTTGTGGAGATTTCATAGGGTGTCCCGAGAGTGCTTGTTATCATTGATAAGTTACCACCGACTAATATTCCTTCTGCTACCCCTTTGTTTATCGTTTGAATAGTTGGATATTTAATTTTTTGAGTTGTAAAATTTTTCTTTTCAAAAATAACATCTGTCAGGTGTGTTTTAGAAAAAATATTAAAAGAGGTAGATGCAACTGAACCATGAAAGCTTACAACATTGCTGAGACAATAAACCGAATTTATTAAAGCAGTGATGTCACTGAAACCGATAATAATTTTTGGATGTTTTCTGATCTCCGAAAAATCAATCATAGGTAAAATTCTCATTACACCATATCCACCCCTGGCACACAATATGCAATCAACATCATCGCGGGTAACAAATTTCATAAACTCGGATGCCCGCTCTTCATCGGGGGCAGAAAAATATTTATATTTTATGTGATTCCAATTCAATGTATTTCCAATCTCAACCTTACAGCCCATATTCTTGAAATAATTAATTGCTTCCCTGCATTCAATTATGTTTGTATAGCTTGCGGGAGCAGTAATTGCTACCAGTGAACCTTTCTTCAATGCCTTTGGTAATATAACTTTTTCCTGTGCATCATCTTTAGTCTGATAATTAAAATCATTTAAAGTCTCATTTACAATTTTGGTTTTTCCAAAAAGAGCATGGGAAGCAAATAATGCAGAACCTGCAATAAAAGAAAAAAAGTCTCTGCGGTTTATTTCCATTTTTGTTTATATTTAAAAAATGAATGTTGTATTTAAATTTAATCTATTTTACATTATTAATAATACTTTTATACAAAATTCATTCCAATTTTAAAAAGTAAAAAAATAAGCTGAAATAAAAAAAAATTGCATTAATTGTCAAAAAATCATATTTTACAAATTACGTAATAATTATTGGAAGAATAATGAAATATATAGTACTGTTTTTTACTGTTTTCATGTTAATATATAGTTCTCCTGTCTTATGTCAGGACAAATCATTACCCAAATCTACCACTGCGGGAAATGAGAAAAAATTATTTTCCGGTGTACCCAACGAGGTTCAAAGCAGTTGCTCCCAGTTCCTCAAGTCCTTAATTGCCGGAAATGTTGACAAAGCATTTGATGATATTTTAAAAAATAGTCCTATAAATAAAAAAATAGAACAACTTAAAACTCTGAAAACACAAACCAAAAAATCTATGGAACTTTACGGTTTCATTAAAGCATATGAACCGGTCAGTTCTGAAACTGTTGGTGAATCCATGCTCAGAGTCAGGTATTTAGCCCTGCATGACGACTTCCCAATGAGATGGATATTTACTTTTTATAATTCACCTACACGCGGATGGATAGTCATTAACATAAAGTTTGATGATTTATCCGAATACTTTTTTACAGACCAATAAAAATCAGTTAAAAGTTTATAAAGTAGAAAGTTTATAAAGTTAAAATATGAATCTGCGAAATTTATAAACTGTTTTCAAATAAATATTTCTTTGATAAAAGCGGAAAAAACCGCAATTTTGTAATCCCTATACCATGGTGGGCTCGCATAATGGTATTGCAGCGGTCTTGAAAACCGCCGGGGGCAACCCTGTGGGGGTTCGAGTCCCTCGCCCACCGCATTTTACAAAGTTAAGCCCATGTAATTATTGATAGTTACAAGGGTTGTTTTTTGATTGCATAGACAATACATATCTTGTGATTAAAAGCTGGTGAAGTTCTACTTATTTTTAGCAGGATACCCGACTGTCTGACCAAAAAGCACTCTTTGGTCTGCGCGCAATTTTAATTTTTTTGTAAGTTCAGGCTTGTTACAATTATGAAACCATACAGCCAAACCCTGCGAAGCCGCAAATAAATATACATTGCCTGCAATAAGCCCTGTATCAACAAAATAATATGAACTTTGAACTTCAGGGTCTAATAATCCCGGTTCCTTATAACCGGAAGTATTCACCAACTTATTTATATCAGCAACAAATATTAAACGAACAGGAGCTTTACTTCCAAAATTTGCCTGTCCCTTACCAATTGCCAAAGTACGTAAATCTTCTGCAATAACCGGAATAAGTCTGTGATGCAATACATCATAAAAATAAGCAGCTTCCTCCATTGCTACAAAGATATCTATTTCCTGCGAATTGCTTGCAGTCGCAGCAGTCCTCCCGGGTATTTCAAATGGTCCATTTTTACGATTTACTCCGCAAGCAGCCCAAAGTAGATTTGATAATATCTGCAATGATAACTTCTTATCACTTATTTCTCGTGTGGTTTTTCTCTGCATTAAAGCCTTTTGAAATGATTTTTTGTTTTCAAAATCAGGCTTTAATAAAATAATTTGTTTCAGATTCTTTAAAGATGCTGAATCTCCTTGTTTTGAAATTTCTGCGGCTGACTTTTTTATCCTTTTAGTTTGCATAAAATTAATAAAAAAAGTTTAAAAATTTATTTTATCTTTACTTGTTATTCAAAGAAAAATATTAACAATTATTCAAAAATAGTATATATTCTTCAACCAATAGAAGAACTTTAAATCGGGCAAAGAATTTTTTTTAAATTAAAATTAGCAATAATTTTAAAAGCCCACCTCTTCTAACCTCTCATTTTAGAACTGATAGCCAAATTTGAAAATTCTTGAGATACTTTGTCGTATTTTTTATTATTTTACAAAATTATTATTTACTATTATCGTTAACTTAATGATTATAAATATTTTTCAAATAATTATTCCGGAGAATTTATGAAATCCATTATAATATACTTTACTATTTTTGTCTTTATTACAATTCTCCCTAAATTCCTGTTCTAAAAACAGCACAGGACCTGAAAACACATTTGTAAACTACCTGCCAACCAAGATGGGTACATATTGGGTTTATGATGTTTATACTTTAGATTCAAATGGTAACAGAACCAGCAATATCCCAACAATTGATTCTACTATTATATCCGGCACAATCACAAAGCTTGGACTTGTTGGCAGTATTTTTACAAGCTATACAATAGACAGTAGTGGTACAAGCACAGGCACAGATACATATTACAGAAGTGACAGCTCGAAGATTTATGCTTTTACTAATTTGATAACTAATATGCTCCCTTCACAAATTCCTCTCCCGATAAATGATGCGTGGTTATTAATTATTAATCCTAATAGTGATTTGTGGCGGATATATGAACAAACTGTTACAGACCTTCAGCTTTTTGTTGGAGTTACTATAACTGGTGACCTGAATGTGGAGGGTTCCAATGAAGGAACGGAAATGATTACTATTGCATCGAATAATTTTACAGCAAGAAAATTTTTGATTAAAATGACTTTCATCGGTAATTTAACAACCGGAACACAAACCATTCCAATAACATATGAGAGAAAAATATACCAGGATTATGTAGAAAATATAGGTCTGGTAAAGTCTCACATTGAGCCTTCCGTATTACCGCTTATCATCACTTCGTTTAAAATGGATGGTGAAGATGATATATTAAACAGATATAATATTGTACATTAATGTTCAGGAGCTTTTATGAAAATCAAAAAAAGACTTTTATTTGCTTTTATCCTTACCGGTCTGATTATTTTTATATCATGTTCAAGTAATAATAATCCGACGACGCCGAATAATAATAATAAAGTTAATTTTTCAAGTCTGGCTTACCTCAATTACTGGATAAATAATAATTATAATATTGATACTCTCGGTCAGCAGACCGGCACAATTACCGTTGATTCGACGGTTGTTACTGATTCCACTATTAAGGCAGGTCATAAAGCATATGTTCTGACAGTTTACAATATGAATAAAATGCCGACTGATACTCAATATGTATATGAAGACAGTGTCCGTTATTATACACATTCACATTTTTTCAATTCAATTGTAGCCAAGAAATTAGCTGGATATCCTAATCCCTTTGATATCGGTGACAGATGGATTAAACTTGCTGATTATGATAGCACTAGTTGGAATATTTTTTCCGACTCTTTAAA
>JBEKWK010000105.1:0-8864 GCA_049513175.1 FCB group bacterium | reverse complement strand
GGATAAATTCTAATTCTTTTATTTGTTATTTCAAAGGGGAAAGGAAAATAATCTACCCAAAATATTAAATTTGAATCTATCTGTATTCTAAAAGTTGGAATATGGCAAATAGATAAAGCTTTAACTTTATAAAAATATTGTTCAAAACTGCTTTCCCCTGAACACCAGCCTGGATCACTACCTCCTGGAAATAATGGGTCAATATCACAATCATTATGTCCACGTGTAATAAAAAAACGCAAAGTATCATTTAAAAAGAAGCCGCTCACACATTCAAAATTAATTGTATCGAACTCAAAATATTTACAAATATTTTCACCAAATTTAAACTTGCGAGCTTCGTAATCTAATTTTAAAATTGGATTAATTTTAAGTTTAAGATTTTTTAATTTAATACTATCTCCAACTAAAAAGTTATTTTTAAGGATTGTATCTATATTTAAATAATATAATAATTTTTCTTTGGTCAATTTTATATATTGACTTTTTAATCTTTCAAAAGTATTTACAATCCTGCTTGCGTCACAATTGCAGGAATCAAATTCATCCTGTGCTATAAGAGATTGTGTTATAATCATTAGTATTATTATGATTTTAATAATTATCTTCATTTTTCCACTATATCATTCTTAATTCTTAATTTTAAATTCTTAATTATTTTCAGTATCCCCAGTCCGGCGGCACTGCGTCTTTCTCCCTTCCCCATTTTTTATTCGGTTTCTCGCCCATTGTGAATTCTATTGTGCCTCCGTTCATAATGACTTTGTGCAGGAGGTAAGCTTTATTATACGCTTTGCCGTTCAATTTTACGGATTGAATATAAGGCTGTTCTTTGCCTGCATTTTTTGTAATTATAGTAAAGTCCTTGCCTTTGGCGAGGTGAATGACCGCTTTCGGCACTGACGGGGAGCCGATTGCATACACACCGTTTGCGGGATTTACCGGATAAAAGCCCATAGCACTGAAAATATACCATGCACTCATCTGCCCGCAGTCCTCATTTCCGCACAGCCCGTAAATCGTGTTATCGTAAAGCTCATTTTGAATTTTGGAGCTGTAATATTGAGCCAGCCACTGAGTTTCCGACCAGTCGTAAAGATAGACGCAATGATGGCTCGGCTCGTTCCCTTGTGCGTCCTGCCCGATAAATCCCGAAGCATTACCGTTCACTTCTTTCGGCAGGTAATTCAAAGTGAAAAAAGTATCCAGCTTAGCCGTGAACTGCTCGTTTCCGCCAAGCAATTTAATAAGACCCGGTACATCCTGCGGCACATACCAGAAATACTGCCATGCGTTTCCCTCTGTAAAAGGAAAGCCGCCGTTGCCGCCGTATTCAAGCGGGTCGAATGGCTCCATCCAGTTGCCGTCTTTGTTTTTTGCACGGAAGAAGTTGGTTTTATAGTCATAAAGATTTTTATAATTAGCTGACCTGAGAATGAAAAAGGCGTAATCATCCTCTTTGCCGAGGAATCTTGCCATTTGAGCGACGCACCAGTCATCATAAGCCAATTCCAAAGTGAGCGAAACCGACTGTGTCTGTATGTCCTCCGGCATGTAATGATATTTGTTCAGCACACTCCAGGGGCAGTTCAGATGGTCAATAGTCGAGGAAGCCTTGCATGCCTGGTACGCTTTTTCATAATCAAATCCCTTGTTGCCTTTGAACATCGCGTCGGCTATAACGGGAATCGCATGGTTGCCAATCATGCAGTAGTTCTCGTCTCCCCACAGATGCCATATAGGCAGGTAGCCGTAATAAGACTGCATAATAAGCATTGTGTTGATGAACTCCGCATCCTTTTCAGGCTGTATAAGCGTGTATAGCGGATGTGCGGCACGATAGGTATCCCATAAAGAGAAAGTGGAATAATATCCTCCCGATTTTGAAACCTGAATGGAATAATCCGGTGCAATGTAGCGTCCGTCCACGTCGGCAAGGTTATTTGGCTGTATAAAATTGCGGTAAAGCCCGGTATAGAAAGTCTCCTTTAATTCTTTAGTGCCTTCAACGTAAATTTTGCCTAATTCCTTGTTCCAGGCTACTTTTGCATGGGAAACGAGGGTATCAAAGTTCCAGTCTTTTATTTCAGACTCGAGATTTTTCCTTGCCCCATCAAAATCAATAGTGGACAAGCCGACTTTGACAAGAATCTGCTCATCTTTATTTGTTTTGAAATTCAAAGATGCTTTTATATTAATTCCATTGACCACAGGAGAGCTTCCGAAGTCTTTTGTAATATTATCTTTACCGATATAATATAAATTAGTTGAGGAAAAAGGTTTGGAGAATTTTGCGACGAAATATATTTTTCGCAGGCGGCTCCAGCCGGTAATAATCCTATATCCTTCGATTGTATGGTCATCAATGATTCGCAGTTGTGCGGAAATTATCCTGCAAACCCTGTAAGGACGCTTTTTGTCAACCGAGTGGTTCATATCAATAATTACATGTGCGAAATCCGTTGCCGGGTAAGTATAGCGGTGCATCCCGCAATGTGAGGTAGCCGTCAGTTCCGCTTTTACATTATAATCTTTTAAAACGACGGTATAATAGCCGATTGATGCTTTCTCCCCATCATGCGAGAAAGCAGAGCCGTAGCCACTGTTGGGAATCGAATCATTTCCCTGTTCCGTCTTGATTATGCCTGTTGTAGGCATCATAAGCACATCATAAAGGTCACCGACACCCGTACCGTTCAAATGAGTATGGCTGAAGCCGTAAATTTTGGTCTGCTCCCAGCCATAAGCCGATGCAGGCTCTTCAGGGTCTGTGTATGTATCGGGACTAAGCTGGCATAAACCAAAAGGCATGCAAGGTCCCGGGAAAACACTGCCGGAGAGGCTATTCGGCTTCGAACCAGTGCCGATAAAAGGATTTACATATTGAGTGTAATCCTGTGTTTGTGCTATGCCATTTTGCATAAAAGAGAAAAGAATAACCAAAATTAAGAATATTTTTTTCATATTTGACCTTTATTTACTTATTTGAAATTTTTGTGAAATAGAATAGTCATTTATACTTATTTTGCATATGTAAATACCATTTGGTAAATTAGCATTTATTATAAATCTATTAAGACCTTGATTAATAAATCCTAATTTTTGTTGCTCAATATTTTTTCCTAATAAATCTGAAATGGAAATATCAGCAAAGCCAATGTGTTCCGATGTTAATTCTATTGTAAGATTTCCTGATTGCTGTATAATATTTAATTTCTCATTTATTAAATCAGGTGGCTTTACACTTATAACAGTTGGTTTAAGCATTGTGAGCCAATACATGCCATTTACTAAAACCTTATTGGTATTTTTATCGCAATCAGCGGTTCCTCCATGAATTTGATATTTATTTTCTATTATATCAGACTTATAATTATAGTAATCATAAGAATAACTATTATCAATATTGCTAGCATAAAAAAAGAACCAATGTATATTGTCAGGAAGGAAATCTACATCATAACAATTCTTGTGTTTGTTAGTAGTATCGGATGTTTTAATTAATTGATTAGTGTTTATATTATATATATAAGCTCTATTTATGGTATTATAACCAACAAATCCTAAAAGTAAATCATCATAGGAAAATTTTAAAATATAAGGTCCACTGTATCCTTCTTTATTATAAATTTCACTTATTTGCTTCCATGTTCCTGTTTCCCATAATGTAACAGAATTATATATTTTATTTGTTAATTGGTCCTGATACCATGAAACAATAGCAAATTTAGTACCATCATGGTTGAATTTTATGGCTAAGGCTGAACCTCTACATTTAAATTTAAATATTTCTTTATCAATAGTAGGGTCATATACAACTATTGAATCAGTATTTAAAACATTAAATAAGATGAATTTTTCATCTGGAGATATACAAATAGTATTAATACCACCATCTGTAAAATTTTTTATTAATTTTTCTTTCTTACAGTCCCAAAGCATTCCATGCGGTCCATAATCTCTTGTAACAATATAATTACCTAATGCGGAAATATCCATTGTTGGTGCATCTGTAGCCCCAATGTGCAACTCTCCTTCAAAAGTACTAATAGAATCACCTGTTTGAGCAGACAGTTTAACTATATGATTATCCAAAGCGGCATAAATATAGTTACCATTTGGGCTAAATTTTGCGTCTCCGCATGATTGTGGGAAGATATATTTTTGCCAGATAATATCGCTTGTGTCTTGCGGCTTTGGCTGTGCGTTTGCAGTGCAAACAAGGAGGTATAAGGTGATGCTTATAATGATTGGGTTACTAAGCAGGAGCTTAGTAACCAGGTCGGATATTTTTGTCATCATGATTTTATCCTTTGTTTTGACAGAAAATCAATTCTTCAAATTCAAATATATGAAGTTATAGGAAGAAATGCAATTTATTTTAGATTGTAGATTCTAGATTTACGATTTAAATAATTTGGAGTTAGGAGTGTGGAATTAGGAGTTTTTTTAAAAAGAGTGTGGAATTATGAGTACTTTTCTCGTAACTAACCAGGAGCTTAGTATAAATCTTAAAAATTGGTAAAGTTTACTTTTTTTAGTAATTTAGTTTTTTAATTAATAAATAAAAATGGCAATAACACAAGAAAATATAAATAAAGCAATAGAACTTGCAAAGGAATATGGAGCTACACGGCTTCTTCTCTTTGGCAGCGCCCTTAACGACCCTCAAAATGCTAACGATATTGACTTAGCAGTTGATGGAATCCAAGGTTTGGATTTTTTTAAGTATGCCGGAAAATTAGAATTCCTTTTAAATATAACAATTGACATTGTGGATTTATCACAGGAAAGCAGATTTATTGACCATATTAAAAAAGTAGGTAAATTTCTATATGATTCCACTGGAACTTTTAGCTGAAGAAATTGATATAGAATTTAAATTTCTTGATGATACTGCAAAAGATACCAGGGAACTTATCGCTCAGGTATCTGATAAAGAGCCGAATAACATCGAAAAAGCCGCTGCTACTCAATATCTTTCTCAATTTTATAATGGGATTGAAAATATATTAAAACGTATTATAAAATATAAAAATATTAAGCTCCCAAAAACTGAGAGTTGGCATTCAGACTTGTTACAAATGTTTGATAAAAATAATCCAAATGCAAAAATATCCCTATTCAATGATGAAATTATTGAAACACTCAATGCTTATAGAAAAATTCGACATGTTGTCAGACAAGGTTATAGTTTTCAGCTTGATTGGCAAAAGCTATCCATAGCTCTTACTGAACTGCCTCATTTCCTTTCCCTATTCCAAAAAATAATTAAAGATTATATTTCTTCAATTTGAATAAATTCTTTGTGAGCTTTGTGAAAAACTTTGTGCCCTTTTTGTTAAAAAGATTTCAAAAGGCAATTTAACACAAAGTTCGCAGAGAATAAGACACAAAGGAACACAAAGATAAAAATTTACAAGTTTAAAAAAGGAATGGATTCCAATTTCCAATGGAATGACACTCCTAAAAACAGTAAGGGCGAGATAACCTCGCCCCTACAAACAAAATATAACTGCTAACTCCTAATTCCTAACTCCAAACTCCTAACTAAATTTAGTTTGCTCTTTTCACAAAAACCGTCAAATCAAGCGGGTCGTGGATTTTTGTGATGAAATCCTTTAGCTTTGCATATTCAGCTACTTCGACGAGCATCTGCGGTACTTTTACTTCACGCAATAATGTTAATTTGCCGTCTTTTTCACTGAAGTTGATATTGTATTCCGCTTTCTCACTGCCGCACACAAGCTCGCGGTGTATATTGGTCGAAGGCTTAATCAGCTTGTAGCCGCTTGGTATATTGTCAATCGTGTATTCTTCCCTTACAAGGAAATTGCTGAAAATCTGGAAGGGATTTTTCCTTTCCTTAGCCGCTATACTTACAGGAAGCGATGCCTGAGGAAGCTTGAAATAAATATAATCGCCCTGCTTCATGAAATAATTGTCTGCAGAGGCTGTAAAGCTGAGTGTGAGCGGCTTATCCAGGTCATTCATGTTTTCGAAGACGGGACCATCGGTAATTGTCAATGTTTTGTCGCCATAGGTATCGGAAAACCAGATTTTCCGCTTCTGCTCCGTTTCGTTGCGGAACTCACGGCGAATGCCGTAGTCGGCGGAACCTACTAATACGGCTGAATATTTGATATTAGCCTTATTATCATTTGACAGTGTGATATTGATTTTCTTATTTTCGAGAGTTTTGTCCGAGAAAACGTATTTGACAAGGACAGGCTTATCTTTGCCGATTATTAAGTTACATTTTTCTACCTGTGCATATCCGAAAGGCAAATCATTAGAACCGACGGATATTAACATACCGTCATAAAAAACCGCTAAAGCGTTCATTGAAGCCCTTATGGGAACTTTAAGCTGTAAATCGCTGAAACGGCTTGCCGGATTGAGATACACCGCAGGATAACACTCATTAATTCCCACTGCCTTTGCCATTGCAATAAACAATACCGTAAGTTCACGAATGCTACCGTATTTCTGGGACTGGACTTTGCTCATCGCTTGCGGCGTGAAGTCCATATCATTTACCATAATCATCTTGAGAATATAATTATCGGCTATGAAATTATAAATTGCAAAGAGCTTATCTTTATTTGTTTTCTTATCTTTGGTGATATCGAGAGCTTTTGCCTTAAGGTCTGCATCGGGAATAATCGAGGCATTCAGCTTTTTAAATTCAGAAGCCAGCAAAGTTTCCCAATTTTTAGCTGTAGAAAACATAATAGGACAGCCTGTAATAAGCAATGAGGGGCTGTCAGCCTCTTCGAGTATAATGGGCGTGTTCTCAATTTCCCATGTATAAGTATTATTCTTTCCTTCTTTACCATTTGAAAACTTCAAATTCGGGTAATCATGCTTATAATCATAATAAATGGGAATAGAAGCGGGACAACTGATTATGAATGTCTTTTTGAGATAAGGATTATTCTCAACTAAATGCTCGACGCCTTCAATATAATCCTTGCGTGTATCTGTCTTTTTGTAATTGAGGAAAATAAATGCTCCCGGCTCTACTTCGGGAAAATTGATTACCCACTCTTTATAGTTCATGTAATCAGGCGAAGCGACAGAAAGGTAATTCTCCGTTGTATGGATAGCTTCTTTCGGTATTTCTTTCATTTCGCCTTTGGAATTGACAGTAAAGCATTTTCCTACTTCGACGGTTTCATAATCGGCATTATAAGTCAGTTTTACATCCGAATATTCTTTTTTTCCCTTATAATTTAATATTTTCTTAATTGCCGTGGCTTCGTAGATGTAGCTTTTGTCAGGGTTGACGGTTATTTTTATTTTGGTCATAACATTGATGGCGGAAGCTTCGGGATATGCCTCCTGCCCCGGTACATTCTGTATATATTTCTGAAAGTCTTCTTCAGCGAATAGGAAATTCAGTGAAATAAAGAATGATAACAAGCAAATTATGGTTTTTTTCATGGTTACTCCGGTTTATCTGTTTTATTGGTACTGCCGATTATATATAATTTTTCCAATTGGTCTAATACGGCAAGCCTCGCCTTAATCGGCAGAAAATCTTTTATGTCGAAATGCACTTTCTCGGATGAAAAATCAGTCTTGCAAAACAGCTTTGTGTTATTTTCCATCAGCTTAATGTCCTGCGTAAGCTTAAAGCCGTTATAATCTATGTCCGGCACCTTTGGGAGCGACATTTCATTCATCTGGAACGGAACTTTCAATTGTTCTGTAACGTTTATGCTGAAAGTACCCATTAATTTAAAGGGATATTTTCTTTCACTCAATTGGAAAGCATTCAAGCCATACTCATAAGTCGGAGCTAAAGACAACTTAGAAGATTCGAGTGGGATATAAATTGATTTTCCGTCTTTATTTATATAATTTGGAATTTTGAATTTAGCAGTAAATTCTATGTTTTTGCTTTTATCTTTCGGGTCGGAAACAGTGTAATCGCTGATTTCTGCAAGGGGATGCATTGAAGTAATCAAATCTTCCACCTGCTCTTTGATTTTTTGAGGATTTTTCTGCATTAAATCCTCTCTTATATAAGAATCACTCAAGCCTTTGAACACCTCTTTAATAGAGCAATCGGCAGAATAGTCCGGTAAAACATTTACATCGAGAGTAATGTTGGAATTATTTCTGGAAGATTTGGATACAGGAACAAGCTTCAAGTCCGCTCCCTTATCCGAAGCGATAACATAAGAGCAGTCCTCTTCATATTGAGGGAAGAAGTCCTTTGTCGTTTCCGCAGTAGGGTCGAAGAAAAATTCAGGCTGTCCGTTTTCATCATAACTGACGGCTACGGCATGATTAAACATAATTGTAGGTGCTATCGGGTTCAGTTGATACCCGGCGGCAATCAGAATCGGGTCCGAGGGAACCCCGGCTTCTCTGAGCATTGCGACGAGAAGTGCGGATTTATCACGACAAACTCCGCCACGTGTTGAAAATGTATATGTAACATCATGCGGCTCGAATCCCGGTCTGCCCTTTTCCCTGTCAACGCCGAGATAGCGGATTGAAGGAGAGACCCAATAGAAAATCTTGCTGACTTTTTCTTCCCTCGTTTTGCAATCCTTAATCAGGTTATGGACAGTGTCCTTGATAGATGCATCTATCTCAAGATGGGGTGCAACCAAGCCATAGTACCATTTTGATATGTCTTCCCATGTTTTAATTGTTGTCAGGACAATATAATAAGCGAATTTATCCGATGCTTCCATATTCGGCTCATAAATTATAAAAGGCGGATTGCCTATGTCCCATTTGTAAATTTTATTACTACCTTGTTTATTTTCAGTGAAATTAACAAAGCCGTCTTTTTTGTTAATATGATGGACATCAATGTTAAGCCCTGCCGGAACGGTTAATTCATA